>JBJTOV010000432.1:0-5353 GCA_046074745.1 Planctomycetota bacterium
TCCAAGAAGCCCTCGTACGCCCGCCGCACCTCGCCCATCGAGTCGCCCCCGAACTTCAGCAGGAACGCCCGCGCCACCTCGAACGCCACCGCGTTCTCCATCACCACGCTCGCCGCCGCCACCGCGCTCACATCGCTCCGCTCGTACGCGCTCTGCTGCGGCTCGTGCGACCCGAACTCCACGCTCGGCATCCCGCGCAGCAGCGTCGAGATCGGCTTCATCGTTCCCCGCACCACCACCGGCATCCCGTTCGTCATACCGCCCTCGAGGCCACCCGCGTTGTTCGACGGGCGCGCGTAGCCAAGGTGGCTCTCGCCGCGCGCCGCCTCGTCGAAACCGATCGGGTCGTGCACGCCGCTCCCGAAGCGCGCCGCGCACTCGCGGCCAAGCCCGATCTCGACCGCCTTGAACGCCTGGATTCCCATCACCGCGAAGGCGAGCCGCGCATCGAGCCGGTCGTCCCAGTTCATGCACGAGCCAAGCCCAGGCGGGCAGCCGAACACATGGACCTCGCACCAGCCTCCGACCGTGTCCTTCTCGGTCTTCGCGCGGTGGATGAGCTCGACCAGGCGCGCATCGGTCGCAGGGTCGGGGCAGTACACCTCGCTTGCATCGCGGGCCGCCACCAGCGCATCGAACTCGCTCGCACGCACCTCGAGCGCGCTGTACGCATCGCATGCGCCGCGCACGAAGCCGAACACGCGGATCCCGAACGCATCGAGCACGCCGCGCGCCACCGCGCCGGCCGCCACGCGCGCCGCGGTCTCGCGCGCGCTCGCGCGCTCGAGCGTTCCGCGGCAGTCGGGCACGAGATACTTCAGGCTGCCCGCGAGATCCGCGTGGCCGGGCCGCGGGCGCGTCACCGCCGGCGTCTTCGCGGGATCGTCGATCCGGTTGTCCCTGTTCACGATGCGCAGCGCCACGGGCGAACCGATCGTGCGTCCCTGCCGCAGGCCGCCAAGAAACTCCGCCGTGTCGGTCTCGATCTTCTGGCGCGCGCCGCGGCCATAGCCGCCCTGCCTGCGCAGCAGCTCCGCGTTCACGCGAGCCGCGTCGACCTCGAGGTCGCTCGGCAGCCCGTCGACGATCGCGACGAGCGCCGGTCCGTGCGATTCACCCGCGGTCTGGTAGGAAAGCGGCTTGCCCATGCGCGCGGCATTGTGACGGTTTCACGCCCGCCGCGCCACACGCCTCACTCGGCCGCGCGCAGCACCCAGAGCGAACCGGGATTCCCGCGGTTCTGACCGCCGTCGAACCCGCTCACCACGATCGTGCCGTCGTTCAGTTCGTCGATCGACGAGATCATCAGCCCGCCCTTCTTCGCGCAGACGAACGGGCGCGTGGGCTTGCCATCGACCATGCGGATGCCCCACAGGTTGCCCGACACGAAGTCGGCGTACAGGTACACGCCGTGCAGCGCGGGAATCGCATCGCCGCGGTACACCCGGCCGCCCGTCACCGACATGCCCTCGCGGTGGTGGTACTCGACCACGGGCTCGATGAACGGCCCGTCGCCCTTGCCGCCCGGGAACGGATGGAAGCCCTCGCGCGCGTTCCAGCCGTAGTTTCCGCCCTTCACGATCAGCGAGATCTCCTCCCACTCGTTCTGCCCGACATCGCCCGCCCACAGGTCGCCCGTCTTCGGATCGAACGCCATGCGCCAGATGTTGCGGGTTCCAAGCGCCCAGATCTCGGGTTTCGCACCCGCGGTGGCGACGAACGGATTGTCGGCGGGCACCGCGTACGGCGTGCCGTCCTCGCCCTTCCGATCCACATCGACGCGAATCACCTTGCCGAGCCAGCTCGACATGTCCTGCCCGTAGTGGTGCGGATCGTTTGCCGCGCCGCCGTCGCCGAACGAGAGGTACAGGAACCCGTCGGGGCCGAAGACCACCGAGCCGCCGTTGTGGTTCGAGTACGGCTGCGACTGGACGAGGATCGTCTCCTCGCTCGCCGGATCGATGGTCGCGCCGTCCTCCGACACCGTGAAGCGCGACAGCACCGAACGCCGCGGCTTGGCGGCGGTGTAGTACGCGTACAGCTCGCGCTTCTCGGGAAACTTCGGATGAAACGCGATCGACAGCAGGCCCTCTTCGTTGCCGCCGTCGTTCACGCGCTCGCGGATATCGAGCGCGACGGGCGCCTCCTTGGCGTCGGCCTTCGCGGGGTCGGCGAGCAGGATGCGGCCCGGCTGCTCCACGATGTAGAGCTTCGACGCGTCCTTCGGATGCGGCAGCGCCTGGATCGGCCGCACGAGCGGAAGCTCCGGCAGGATGCGCGCGAAGCGCAGCTTCGGAATGGCGGGCCCCTGCGCGTACTCGCGCTCGTCGGCCTGCGCCTGCGCCGCGGACCGCACCCGCTGCTTGCCGCGCTGACCCTGCGGCGCCGCGGGCTTGGCCGCGTCCTGCGCGGGCGCGGCTTGCGCCTCGACGGGCTCGAGTGCGTGCAGCGGAAGGGAAACCAGCGCGATGGCGAGCGAGGAAAGCATGGCGGCTCCTTGAAAGGACGGATGGTACCGATCCCCCGCTTCGGCCCGCCGCAGGGAATCCGTACACTTTCGCGCATGCAGACAGCCGCACTCGCCGCCTTCGCCGTCCTCGCCGCCGCCGCCCTGCCTGGCCCGCCCGCCACGGTCGCGCCCAAGCCTGCGGCGGTCGACGCGGCGAAGGAGAAGTCCGACGGCTTCGTCGCGCTCTTCAACGGCAAGGACCTCGACGGCTGGATCGGCGACACCAAGGGCTACAAGGTCGAGGAGATCGGCGGCGCCGCCGCGATCGCCTGCCAGCCGGGCGGAACGAACCTCTACACCAAGGACGAGTACTCCGACTTCGAGCTGCGCTTCGAGTTCATGCTCACGCCCGGCGCGAACAACGGCATCGCGCTGCGCTGCCCGCCGTCGGGCGACCCCGCCTATGCGGGCTTCGAGTCGCAGGTGCTCGACAACACCGACCCGAAGTACGCGGGCCTGAAGGAATGGCAGTACCACGGCTCGATCTACGGCATCGCGCCCGCCACCGCCACCGCGCTGCGCCCGGTCGGCGAGTGGAACCACGAGACGATCGTGATGAAGGGCCGCACCATCAAGGTCGAGCTCAACGGGACGACGATCGTCGACATCGACCTCGACAAGGTCGCGCCCGACGGCAAGACCGTCAGCGACCACAAGGTCGACGGCCTCGCGCGCACCAAGGGCCACATCGGCTTCTGCGGCCACGGCGACCGCGTGGCGTTCCGCAACCTGCGCGTGCGCAGGCTCTGACTCAGACCGCGTACTCGCGGCCGAAGCGGTTCGCGATGAAGTCCTCGTAGCGCACATCCTCCATGCGCACGAAGCCCTTCTCGGGCACCTTGCCGTCCTTCAGCAGGTCGAGCAGCGCGCACACGCCCGCGGCGGTCGTGATCTGGATGCCCGTCCAGTGCTTGCCGTCGATCGACTTCGCGGGCACGCGGCGCGCATCGGTCTTCTCGACCAGCCGCCCGTTCTCGATGCCCACGGCCACGCACAGGATGACGATGACATCGTCCTTCGTGGACGGGATCGAGCGGTCGAACACATCGCACAGCTGCTGGCGATTGTCGATGAAGCCGAGGTCGTTGAGCAGGAACTTGATCAGCCGGCAGTGGCCGGGGTAGCGGATCGTCTTGTAGTTCACGCTGCGCGCGCGGCCCGCGAGCGACTCGCCGAGCGACCCGAGGCCACCCGAGGTGTTGAACGCCTCGTACTCGATGCCGTCGAGCGTGAATTCCTCGAGGTTCTCGAGCGGCGGAAGCAGCGTCATCTTCCCATCGACCAGCGCCTCGCACGGGTTGCAGTACTCGTTCACCAGGCCGTTTGTCGACCAGGTCAGGTTGTACTTCAGCTGGTTGGTCGGATTGCGCGGCAGCGCGCCCACGCGGCAGCGGAGCTCGTGGATCTCGCTCATCGGCTTCGCCAGGTGGTTGGCGGCGATGGTGATGTAGCCGGGCGCCAGGCCGCACTGCGGAATGAACGCCGTCGACGCGCCCTTCGCGAGGTCGGCCACCTTCTTGGTGACCGCGACATCCTCGGTGAGGTCGAGGTAGTGGACACCCGCCGCCTTCGCCTGCTCGGCGATCAGCGGGTTGCAGAAGAACGGCGCGCACGAGATGAGCGCCCATGCGCCCTTCAGCGCGGCCGCGATGTCGGAGGCCTTCGCGAAGTCGACCGTCGCGCCCGTGGCGTTCGGCAGACCCGCGATCGACTCGCGCCACGACGGCTCGTGCGCGTCGACCACATGCACGCGGTAGTCGCCGCACTTCGCGAGGAAGTGCGCCGCCATGCGCCCGATCTTGCCTGCTCCGATGATCGCCACGGTCTTCATGCGCTGCCTCGCTGGTTCGGTTCATCCACGCAGCCCGGCCGCGGGGGCGGCTAGGGTAGGCATGGTTGATCGGCCGCGCGGGGCGCGTCAGTTGAAGCGGAACTCGATCAGCGAGAAATCGTCGTCCCAGGTGGCGGCCGCCGCCTCGGCAGGCGGAAGCCCGCGGCCCGCGGCCATCACGGCGCGCGTGGCTGCGACCGCGGCATCCAGCGTGTTTTCCGCGGGAAGCGACGCGAGCAGCTCGCGGAAGGCCTGCAGGCCCCAGATCCCCCGCCCCTCGGCCTGATGGATCTCGAACACGCCGTCCGAGAAGAGGTACAGGCGGTCGCCCGGCTCGATGGCCACGCGCTCGGTGGGCGCGTCGTAGTCGTCGGCCACGCCCACCATGTAGGTGGTCGACTCGAGCGGCCTCGCCTCGCCGCCGCGCAGCAGATACGACGGCGGATGTCCGCCGCCCGACCACGCGAGCTCGCGCGTGGCGCGGCTGTACACGCCGTACCACACGGTGAAGTACATGCCGTCGTGGCGCGACATCTGGAACGCCGCGTTCAGCGCGGCCAGCACGCGCGTCGGGTCGAGCAGCTGCGCGCGCTCGAGCGAGCCCGAGCGGATCAGGTTCATCGCCGACACGCCCATCAGCGCGGGCCCGACGCCGTGGCCGCTCACATCGATCACATACGCGGCCAGGTGGTCGTCGTCGATCCAGTGGTAGCCGAACACATCGCCGCCGAGCGATTCGCACGGGATGAAGCGCCAGTCGGCGCGCACGGGGCCCTCGGAGGGCTCGTCGAGCAGCGAGCGCACATACGACGCGGCGCGCTGGATCTCGGCCTTCATGTGCGCCTCGCTCGCGCGCAGCGCCTCGTAGGCGGCGTTGCGCTCGAGCTCCATGCGGAATCCGCGCGAATGGTGGCGGATGCGCGCGACGAGCTCCACGGGGTGCGGCAGCTTCACGAGGTAGTCGCTCGCGCCGCGCGCGAAGGCGTCGGCCTTCACGGCGGGGTCCTCCTTGC
>JBJTOV010000433.1:0-4030 GCA_046074745.1 Planctomycetota bacterium
TGGGGCGATGCGATCGCCGACAACGGCTCGATCGAGCAGGCGTACCTCGACGCGGGCTATAGCGACGCGCTGACCACGCGCCTCGACACGCGCCATGAGTTCAGCGTGCCGCTGTCGAACGAATGGGGAACGCTCACCCCGTTCGTCACGGGGCAGGCCACCGCGTACCTCGGCGACGGGCTCGACGAGTACACGCCGGGCGTGGACACGGTGCGCCTGCAGGCGGGCGCGGGCGCGCGCGCCTCGATGCGCATCCTGCGCACCGACGACTCGGTGCAGAGCCGCCTGCTCGACCTGAACCGCATGCGGCACATCGTGGAGCCCTACGGCCTGCTCTGGGGCGGCTACGACTCGCTCGACGCGGGCGAGCTTCCCGTGTACGACCAGGAGTTCGAGGGCGCGGTCGCCGAGGGCAGCGCGATCAACCTCGGCGTGCGCAACACGCTGCAGACGCAGCGCGGCGGGCCGGGCGCGTGGCGCAGCGTCGACTGGCTCAAGCTCGACACGGGCGTCGTCTTCAACGACGAAGGCTCGGACTTCACGCCCGAACCGGTCGACCCGCTCGACCCGTTCGCGAGCCTGCGCTGGACGCAGTCGCCGATTCCCGCGTTCTTCTCGTTCCGCCCCGAGCTCTCGCAGTGGGGCAGCCACTTCTACGGCGCGGGAACCTGGCAGCTCTCCGACGCGCTCACGCTCGGCGGCACGGCGACCTACCTGTTCGAGGACCGCGACTTCGTCACCGACGAGGGCTCGTGGCTTCCGAACCTCGCGCGCGGATCGATCGGCCTCGAGATGCGCCACAGCCCCATCACGAGCACCTTCCTCGAGTACCGCTACCTCGCGCCCACGCAGAGCGAACTGCTGCAGGCGGGCGTCCTCTACCGCGCGGGAAGGCTGTACCTGATCGCGGTCAGCCCGCAGTACGACATCGGCGAGGGCGAATTCCGCGCGGTCACGGGCTCGCTGACCCGCACCTACCCCGACTTCGACCTGAGCGCGACGAGCGGCTACGACCTGATCGAGGACCGCACCTTCATCGGGCTCTCGCTGTCGATTCCCGCGGGCTCGCGCACGGGCGCCGCGGCGGCGTACGCGCCCGTGCGAGGCTCGCTGCAATGAGCGCCGCGAGGCCGAGGGTGCTCGCCATCAGCTCGCGCGGAGGGCACTGGGTGCAGCTGCGCCGGCTCGCGCGCGCGTTCGAGGGCTGCGACACCGTGTGGGCGAGCACCGATCGCGGGCTTGCGCCGCAGGTCGCGCCCCACCGCTTCGTAACCGTGCCCGAGGCGAGCCGCTGGGACCGCGTGCGTCTCGCGTGGATGGCGCTGCGCGTGGCGCTGCTCGTGCTGCGCGTGCG
This sequence comes from Planctomycetota bacterium, assembly GCA_046074745.1. Lineage (GTDB taxonomy): Bacteria > Planctomycetota > Phycisphaerae > Phycisphaerales > SM1A02 > QWPT01. The sequence continues at coordinate 1,355 of JBJTOV010000433.1, forward strand.
GCCCGATGCGATCGTGTCGACGGGCGCGGCGCCGGGATATGTCGCGCTGCGCGTCGGCCGCCTGCTCGGCGCGCGCACGGTGTGGGTCGACAGCTTCGCGAACGCGGGCGAACTCTCGCTCTCGGGCCGCAAGGCGCTCGCCTTCGCCGACCTCACGCTCACGCAGTGGCCGCATCTCGGCGAAACGCTCGCGCCAGGCGCCGCGCCGCGGCGCGGAGTCGCCTATTTCGCGGGGAGCGTCCTGTGATCCTCATCACCGTGGGCTCGCAGCTTCCCTTCGACAGGCTGGTGCGGCCCGTGGCCGATTGGGCGCGCGCCCGCGGCCGCACCGACCTCGTGTTCCAGCACGGCGGCGGCGAGGTCGATCTCGCGGGCTTCGAGTCGCACGCCTTCGTCGGGCCCGCCGAGGCCGACGCGCTGGTCGCGCGCGCCGAGCTCGTGGTGTCGCATGTCGGCATGGGCACGATCCTCTCGTGCCTCGAGCGCGGCACGCCCGTCGTGGTGATGCCGCGCCAGGCCGCGCTGCGCGAGACGCGCAACGACCACCAGAGCGACACCGCGCGCGGGCTCGCGGGCCGCGCGGGCGTGTTCGTGGCGTGGAACGAGGCGGAGCTGCTCGCGCTCCTCGACGATGCGCCGCGGCTCGCCGCGGGCGCGCGCATCGGCGGCGAGGCGTCGCCTGCGCTCGTCGCGGCGCTGTCGTCGTTCATCCACGGCGCATCGCGCGGCGCTCAGCCGAACAGCTGATCCTGCTGCGCGGGAAGCGCGAAGCCGATCGCGTCGGCGCCCGGGCGCGTCAGGCGCCGGCCCTGCCGCGTGCGCGCGAGGAACCCGATCTGCAGCAGATACGGCTCGACCATGTCCTCGAGCGTGCCCGCGTCCTCGCCGAGCGTGGCGGCGATCGCCTCGAGCCCGACGGGCCCGCCGCCGTAGATGTCGGCGAGCGCGCGCATGTACTTGCGGTCGAGCTCGTCGAGCCCGCGGTCGTCGATCCCCTCGAGCCGCAGCGCCTCGCCCACGGCAGCGCGGTCGGCGCGGCCCTTGGCGCGCACCTCGGCGAAGTCGCGCACGCGCCGCAGGAGCCGCAGCGCGATGCGCGGCGTGCCGCGGCTGCGCGCGGCGATCGCGTCGAACGCATCGTCGGCCACACCGCGCATCGACAGGATTCCCGCGGCCCGCACGAGGATGCGCACGAGGTCGTCGTGGCGGTAGAACTCGAGCTGCTGCGCGATCCCGAAGCGGCTGCGCAGCGCCTGGCTCAGCATGCCCGCGCGCGTGGTGGCGCCGATCAGCGTGAACGGCTTGATCGGCAGCGTGACGACGCGCGCGTGCATCCCCGAGTCGAGCGTGAAGTCGATGCGCCGGTCCTCCATCGCGGGGTAGACATACTCCTCGACGCTCGCGGGCAGGCGGTGGATCTCGTCGATGAACAGGATGTCGCCCGACTCGAGCTTGGTGAGCGTGCCGACGAGGTCGCCCGCCTTGGTGAGCGCGGGGCCGCTCGTCACGAACGCGCGCGAGCCCATCTCGGCCGCGATCACATGGGCGAGCGTGGTCTTGCCAAGGCCCGGCGGTCCGTGCAGCAGCACATGCTCCATCGGGTCGCCGCGCCCCTTCGCGGCATCGAGCGCGATGCCGAGGCGCTCGACGAGCTTGCGCTGGCCCACATAGTCGCCGAGCGCGCGCGGGCGGATCTCGAGCACCTGCGGATCAAGGTCCGACTCGCGCTCCTCGGCCTGCGCCGACTGCGAAACGATGCGCTCGATGGCCATGCGCGGAGGATAGCACGCGCACCGCGGAAGCGGCCGTCAGACGCGCACCTGCGGCGCGGCGCGCTCGGCGGCGTCGGAGAGCTCGAAGAAACGCTGCTCGCCGAAGCCGAACATGCTCCCCACCACGCTCGAGGGGAACACGACGCGCAGGCCGTTGATCTCGCGCACATTGGCGTTGTAGAAGCGCCTCGAGGCCGCGATCCGGTCCTCGGTGATCGAGAGCTCGCGCTGGAGCTCGAGAAAGTGCCCGTCGGCCTTGAGGTTGGGATACGCCTCGGCGAGCGCCACGAGCCGGCCGAGCGAGCGGGCGACTTCGACTTCGCCCTCGACGCGTTCGCGCAGCGAGTCGCCCGCGCCGAGCGCACGGGCGCGCGCCGCGACCACCGCCTCGATCGTCGCGCGCTCGTGGGCGGCGTAGCCCTTGACCGTCTCGACGAGGTTCGGGATCAGGTCGTGGCGGCGCTTGAGCTCGACATCGACGCCCGACCAGCTCTCCTTCACATGCTGCGCGAGCCGGCCGAAGCGGTTGTAGGTCGCGATCATCCAGATCAGCGCGACGAGCAGCGAGATGACGAGCGGCGCGACGCAGCAGAGGAGCCCGCCCACCGCGCCTGCGACTTCCGGTCCCTGGTTCATGTCGCGTCTCCGTTCGGTGCGGCGCTCGGGCTGAGCACCGGGTCGTTTTCATGCATCTCGCGCGGCAGCCGCTCGGCACGCACATGACGCGGGACGCGCAGGAGGAACCGGTCGGCCCAGTCGAGGTCGGCGCGGTGGGCGGGCTCCTCTGCTGCGTCGCGCCGCTCGTCATCTCGCTGCTCGTCGCACTGGTCTGGATGATCGCGACCTACAACCGCTTCGGCCGGCTCGCGCAGCATGTGAAGGAGAGCTGGTCAGGCGTCGATGT
>JBJTOV010000434.1:0-7479 GCA_046074745.1 Planctomycetota bacterium
TTGCGTGCCCTGACAAGCAACTCGCACGATTTCCGCTCCGCAGGCTGAAGCCTGCGGGCACCCAAGGTTTTACAAAGGTCCACCGGTTTCATGAAGGTTCCCACGGTTCATGAAGGTCCCCACGGTTCATGAAGGTCCCCACGGTTCATGGAGGTCCCCACGGTTCATGGAGGTCCCCACGGTTCATGGAGGTATCCAGGATCGCAGCGCGAACCTAGATCTGGAGTTTGCGCACAGGTTGGATTGGGTCTGGTTGCCGAGAGGGGCGCAGCCAAACTCGGGACGGGCCCTCTCGTCGACCGCCCCGCGCGAACGCTGGTCTTCTGCACGAACCCGGGTGTCTCCTCCAACCTTGGATGTCCTCGCCGAACCTTGGATGTCCTCGCCGAACCTTGGATGTCCTCGCCGAACCTTGGGTGTCCTCGCCAAACCTCGGGAGTCCTCACCGAACCTTGGATGTCGTCACCAAATGCTTGGGTGCCCGCACCCTTCAGGGTGCGGAACGGGTTGCGTGCCCTGACAAGCAACTCGCACGATTTCCGCTCCGCAGGCTGAAGCCTGCGGGCACCCAAGGTTCGTGGAGGTCCACAAGCGTTCGTGGATGTCTCGAGGGTTCGTGGAGGTTCGCCAGCGTTCGTGGATGTCTCCAGGGTTCGTGGAGGCACCCGAGGCTCGTAGATGTCTCCAGGGTTCGTGGATGCCCCCGAGTTTCGTGGAGGCACCCAAGGTTCGAAGAGGCTCCCAAGGTTCGTGGCGTCACCCAAGCCTCGAGCGGGCACGTGAGAGTCGGAGCGGGCACCATGACTGTTTCGACCAAAGCCAAGCTTGGATCGGGCTCAACCGATCGGCGCCGCGACCAGCCCGGGTTGCCTCGACCGACCTCAGATGCCGCGACCAGCCCGGGATGCCTCGGCCGACCTCAGATGCCTCGATCAGCCTTGCATGCCCGCACGCTTCAGCCCGCGGTGGCGCCGTGCCGCGCGTAGTCGTTGTAGCCGCGGGCGTCGTCGCCGTAGAAGGTGGTGTCGTCCCACGGGGCGAGCGGGGCGGCGGCGGCGAGGCGTTCGGGAAGGTCGGGGTTCGAGATCGCCAGCCGGCCGAACGCCACCGCGTCGCCGAGCCCCGCGTCGAGGTCGGCCTGCGCCGCCGCCACATCGGCGCCGTAGCCGTTCAGCACCACCGCGCCATCGAAGCGCTCGCGCATCTCGTGGCAGAGACGCGCGGTGAACGGTCCGTTCCAGCGGTCCTTCGACCAGTAGTGGTTGAAGAGGTGGAGGTACGACAGCCGCCGCCGCCCGAGTTCCTCGGCCACGCGCCGCATGCATTCCTCGTCGTCGTGGTGCGCGGGCAGGTCGGTCGCGCTGCCCATCGGCGAAAGCCGCACGCCCACGCGCTCGTATCCGAACGCCTCGCCCGCCGCATCGACCACATGCAGCAGCAGACGCATGCGGTTCTCGATCGCGCCGCCCCACGCGTCGCCGCGCTGGTTCAGGCTGCCCGAGAGGAACTGGTTGATCAGGTACGAGTTCGCCGCGTGCACCTCGACGCCATCGAACCCCGCGGCCTTCGCGCAGTTCACCGCGTGCACGAAATCGCCGACCACGCGCGTCATTTCGCCCGTCTCGAGCGCGCGCGGCATGCTGGCCTCCACGCGCTCGCGTCGGCCGTCGGGGTGGCGCACGCTCACATAGCCCTTCGACCGCACCGCGACGGGCGCCACAGGAGACTGTCCGCCCGGCTGGTGCGCGACATGGCTCACGCGGCCCACATGCCAGAGCTGCAGGAAGATGCGCCCGCCCGCGGCGCGCACGCGGTCGGTCACCAGCCGCCAGCCCGCGACCTGCTCCTCGCTGTAGATGCCCGGCGTGTTCGGATACCCCTTGCCTTCGGGCGAGATCTGCGTCGCCTCGCTGATCAGGAGGCCGAACGACGCGCGCTGCGCGTAGTGCTCGGCCTGCAGTTCCCCCGGCACATCGCCGGGCGCCTTCGCGCGCTGCCGCGTGAGCGGCGCCATGAAGATGCGGTTCGGGCACGAGAGCTGGTTCGGGCCGCGGGTCGGGAGCTGGATCGGGTCGAGCAGGGCAGGCATGGTTCCTCGCGAAGGCATTCTGCACTTTCGCAGGAATGGCGTGCGCCGATGCGCGTCGCGGGGGGCCATCGCTACACTCCGCCCGCTTCACAGGAGAAGAACCATGACGACTCGAACGACCGCCATCGCCGCCGCCCTGCTCGCCTCCGCCGCGCTCGCCGCCGCGCTTCCGGGGTGCAACACCGCCCCGAAGCCTGAGAACCGCGAGACCTTCGTGCTCGAGGCCAACGCGGCCAAGCAGTGGTTCATCAAGAATGTGAAGGGCGTCGAGTCGCAGCTCAACTCGTCGGCGGCGTACATCGTGTTTCCGAGCGTGGGTCAGGCCGGCCTGATCGTGGGCGGGTCGTTCGGCCGCGGCGCGGTGTACGACGCCTCGGGCAAGCAGGTCGGCTGGGCCGTGCTCAACAAGGGCTCGATCGGCCTTCAGATCGGCGCGCAGGGCTTCAAGATGCTGATGGTCCTCGAGGACGAGAAGACCTTCCGCGCCTTCAAGGACGACGCGTGGCGCGGCAGCGTGGCCGCGACCGCCGTCGCCGCCGAGGAGGGCGCGACCGCGACCGCGCCGTTCCGCGAGGGCCTGGCGATCTATGTCGGCCAGCAGAAGGGCCTGATGGCGGGCATGGACATCGCGCTTGCCAACATCCGCTACAAGAGCCTGGCCGATGTCGAGTGAGCGGGCCTGCTGAACCCGCGGCCGATCCGTCGGCGTGAATCCGCTTCTCATGCATGCGCGGTACATTGCCGCGCATGCTTTCCTCTGCATGTCGACCGCGGCGTGGCCCGCTGCTGGCGGCCGCCGTCCCGGCGGGTGCGCTGCTGTGGCTTTCCGCATGCACCTCGGGCCCTGATGCGCCGCCGCCGAGCCCCGCGCCAAGCGTTGCCGCGGTGCCGCCGACCGGAAGCCCCGATGTCACGAACGACGCGCCCGCGCTTGCGCGCTGGTGGACGCGGCTCGGCGACCCCACGCTCGACGCGCTGGTGGCGCGCGCCGAAGGGGCGAACACCTCGCTCAAGGCCGCGCTGGCATCGGTGCGCGCCGCCTATGCGTCGGCGGGCGTCGCCGAGGCCTCGCTCTGGCCGCAGCTCGCGGGCGGCGCGCAGTACCAGCGCACGCTCACCAACATCGCGCAGCTCGCGGCCACGGGCGTGAAGGTCGAGCCCTACGACATGTACGCCTACGGCATCGGCATGGGCTCGTGGGAGATCGACCTCTGGGGCAGCGTCAAGCGCCAGGTCGAGGCCACGCAGGCCGACGCGTCGGCGCAGGTCGATTCGATGCGCGACGCGCTGGTTTCGGTGCGCTCGCAAGTGGCGGCGAACTATGTGCAGCTGCGCATGCTCGAGACGCAGCGCGCGCTCCTGCGCTCGAACATCGACGCGTTCACCCGCACGCGCGACGCGATCCGCGCGCGCTTCGAGCAGGGCACCACCTCGGCGCTCGATCTTGCCCGCGCAGAGACGCAGCTTGATTCGGTCGAGGCGCAGCTGCCCTCGGTCGAGTCGGCGCTGCGCTCGACGCAGGCGTCGCTCGCGGTGCTGTGCGGCACCACGCCCGACGAGATGCTGGCGCAGCTCGCGGCGCCCGCGGCCATCCCCACGCCGCCCGAGTCGATGGGCATCGGGCTTCCCGCCGATCTTCTCGAGCGCCGCGCCGATGTGCGCGCCGCGTGGCAGAAGGCCGTCGCGGCCACCGCGGCGGTGGGCGTGGCCGAGGCAACCCGGCTGCCGCGCATCACGCTCGGCGGCAACTTCTACATCGCGTCGAACACGGTGTCCGGCCTCGGCGACCTCGCCAACAAGGCGTATGCGTTCGGACCGTCGCTGTCGGTGCCGATCTTCACGGCGGGCGCGGTCGACAACACGATCCGCCAGCAGAAGGCGCTGGCCGAGGCCGCGCTCGAGCAGTACCGCGGCGCAGTGCTGTCGGCGATCGCCGACCTGTCGGCGTCGGTCGGCGACTTCGTGCTCACCCGCGAGTCGCAAGGTCGCGCCGACGACGCCTTCGCGAGCGCCACGCGCGCGCTCGCGCTGGCCAACCAGCAGTTCGACGCGGGCGTCACCGATGTCACCACGCTGCTCGATGTGCAGCGCGCAGTGCTCGATGCCGAGAACGCCGCCGTCGAGGCGCGCGCCGCCACCGCGCAGGGCTACATCGGCCTCTGCCGCGCGCTCGGCGGCGGGTGGGAGGAATCGCAGGAATCGAAGCCGGGCGAGGCGCAGGCCTCGGCCCGAAGCGAGGAGCAGAAGCCATGATCGTCCGTACCGCCGCCATCGCCGCGGCCATCGTCGCCAGCGCCGTGCTTCCCGCCTCGTGCGGCAAGCCGCCCGCAGCCTCGGCCGCGCAGGCCACCGACCAGCCCGTCGCCGTGCGCACCGTCGTCGCCGAGTCGCGCAGCGTTCGCCGCACCCGCACCTACCCCGGCAACACCGCGTCGGTGCGTCCGGTCACCATCGCGGCGCGCGTCACGGGGTTCCTCGAGAAGCAGCATGTCGAGGACGGCGCCACGGTGAAGGCGGGAGAGGTGCTCTACACGATCGACCGCAGGCCGTTCGAGGTCGCGCGCGAGCAGGCGCGCGCCGCGCTGGCGCAGGCGAAGGCCTCGACCTCGCAGGCCGCCGCCGCCCAGGCGCAGGCTGAGGCGCAGGTGCCCGGCGCAAGGGCCGCGCGCGATGTCGCGCAGCGCGATGTCGAGCGCAACCAGCCGCTCGTCGCGACGGGCGCGCTCTCGAAGCAGGCGTTCGACCAGCTCGGGGCGAAGCTCCAGCAGGCGCAGTCGGCGTTCGACGCGGCGCAGGCCGCCGTCGACGCGGCCACCGCGCAGCAGGCCGCCGCGCAGGCCTCGGTGCAGGGGGCGCAGGCGCAGCTCGATTCCGCCGAGCTCAACCTCTCGTACTGCACGGTCGTCTCGCCCGTCGACGGCATGATCGGCGAGAGCGGCGCGTTCGAAGGCCAGATGGTCGGCCCCGGCTACACGGTCGCCCTCAACCAGGCCGTGCAGCTCGACCCGATGTGGGTCGAGTTCTCTCCGTCGGCGTCGGAGTGGCCCGCGATCCGCGAGCGCCTCGAGAAGGACGATGTGACCGCCGAGGTCGCCTACGGCGGCGTCGATGCGATCGTGGCGAAGGGCAAGGTCACCTTCGCGGACAGCACGGTCGATCCGTCGACCTCGACGATCCTGCTGCGCGTCACCTTCCCGAACCCCGCGGGCGCGTTCCGCCCGGGCACATTCTCCAATGTGAAGCTCGACCTCGGCGAGGTGCCCGGCGTCGTGATGGTCCCGATGGAGGCGCTCGTCGCGCGCGAGACCGACTTCTTCGTCTGGCGCGTGAAGCAGGACGGCACCGTCGAGAATGTGCGCATCGAGGCCTCGGTGCGCGACGGCGGCGAGGTGGGCGTGGCGAAGGGCCTTTCCGCGGGCGACCGCATCGTGCGCGCGGGAATGCAGAAGCTGTCCGACGGCACGAAGGTGCGCGAGGCCGATGCCGCCGCGGCGCCCGCCGCCGACGGCGCGAAGAGTCCATCCGGTTCCGCGAACTAAGGAGCGTCCATGTCGCGGTTCTTCATCAGGCGGCCGATCTTCGCCACCGTCCTCGCGCTGATCATGCTCCTCGCGGGCGTGGCCACGATGTTCACGCTGCCGATCGCGCAGTTCCCGAACATCGTGCCGCCCACCGTGCAGGTGAGCGCCATCTACAACGGCGCCGACGCCGAGACCGTCGCCGACGCGGTCACCAGCCCGCTCGAGCAGCAGATCAACGGCGTGCAGGGCATGCTGTACATGAGCTCGAACTCGACCAACACGGGTCAGAGCATCATCACCTGCACCTTCGAGGTCGGCTACGACCTCAACATCGCCGCGGTCGATGTGCAGAACCGCGCGCAGCAGGCCTTCTCGCAGCTGCCGCAGGAGGTGCAGCAGCTCGGCGTGACCGTGACCAAGCAGGCGTCGAACATGACGATCGTCGCCGCGCTGCGGTCGCCGGACGGCGCCTACGACTCGCGCTACCTCACCAACCTCGCCGACATCGCGGTGTCGCCCGCGCTCGCGCGCCTGCCCGGCGTGGGCAGCGTCACCGTGTTCGGCCTCGAGCAGTACTCGATGCGCGTGTGGCTCGACCCGGCGAAGCTCGCCGCGATGGGCATGACCTCGGCCGATGTGCAGCGCGCCGTGCAGGCCCAGAACAAGCAGGCCGCGGTCGGATCGATCGGCGCGGAGCCGAGCGTGAACAGGCCCGCGTTCGTGCTCAGCCTGGTGACGCAGGGCCGCCTGGTCACCGAGGAGGAGTTCGAGGACATCGTGGTGCGCACGGGCGCCGACGGCGCGGTGGTGCGCGTGCGCGATGTCGGTCGCGCGGAGATCGGCTCGTACCTCTACTCGAGCACCTCGCACTACAACGGCAAGGGCGCCGCGCTGATCGGCGTGTACCAGCTGCCCGACGCGAACGCCTTCGATGTGGCGCAGGGCGTGCGCGAGGAGATCGAGCGCCTCGCGCCCATGTTCCCTCCCGGCGTGGTCCACGAGATCGCCTACGACACGACGCTCTTCGTGCAGACCTCGCTCGACGAGCTGGTGAAGACGCTGGTCGAGGCCGCGGTGCTCGTCCTGATCGTGATCTTCATCTTCCTGCAGGACTGGCGCGCCACGCTGATCCCGATGATCGCGATCCCCGTGTCGATCGTCGGCACTTTCGCGGTCATGGCCGCGTTCGGATTCTCGATCAACTCGCTCACGCTGCTCGGGCTCGTGCTCGCGATCGGCCTCGTGGTCGACGACGCGATCATCGTGGTCGAGAATGTCTACCACCAGGTCGAGAACGGCGTGACCGACATGCGCGAGGCCGCGGTGAACGCGATGGCGCAGGTCACGGGGCCGATCGTGGCCACGAGCCTGGTGCTGCTCGCGGTGTTCATCCCCGCGGCGCTCATGCCGGGCATCACGGGGCAGCTCTACAACCAGTTCGCGCTCACCATCGCGTTCTCGATCGCGCTGTCCTGCATCAACTCGCTCACGCTGTCGCCCGCGCTCGCGGCGATCTTCCTGAAGCCCGGGCACGGAACCACGCGGTTCCCGCCGTTCGTGCTGTTCAACCGCTTCTTCGACTGGCTGCGCGAGAAGTACGGCACCGTCATCCACTGGTTCGGCGTGCACTGGTACCTGGTGGCCGCGGTGTTCGTCGCGGCGGTCGCGACCATCGGCGTCCTGCTCGCGCGCACGCCGACCGCGTTCATCCCGAACGAGGACCAGGGCTACTACTACATCGGCGTGCAGCTGCCGCCCGGCGCAAGCCTTCAGCGCACGGTCGAGGTGTCGGAGGAGGCGCGGCGCATCGCGGCGGCCGACCCCGCGGTCGTGAATGTGCTGCAGATCGAGGGATTCAACTTCCTCACG
>JBJTOV010000435.1:0-15409 GCA_046074745.1 Planctomycetota bacterium
GTCGACAGCTTCGAGCCGCAGGGCTTCACCGAGCTCGCCAAGGACTCGATCTTCATGATGCCGCACCTCGGTGTGCTGGCGAGCGTGCACCCGGACGCCGCCATGGAGGTGTTCGAGCGCGACTGCCTGGTGCGACTCGGCTGGTGCGTGGCCGCGAAGGGCGAGGGCAAATGGGGCAAGCCGTGCTTCCGCTACCGCATGTCGGGGCCGGTCACGGCCGAGGGCGTGCTTGCGTGCGGCGATGTCGAGCTGCTGCGCGTCGGCCCCGAGCACGAGGTGCTGCTCGTCGTCGAGCCCGACAAGGGCTTCGATGTCGGAGGCGGGCCGGGCAAGGCCGTGAGCAGGCGCGTGCGCGGCGGCAGCGTCGGAATCCTGCTCGACGCGCGCGGCCGTCCGCTGGTGCTGCCCGAGAGCGAGGCCGACCGCAAGGCTGCGGTCGCGCGCTGGGCGCAGGCGTGGGGCGTCTGCTAGGTTCCCGCCATGGCCAAGGCATACACGCCCGGACTCAAGGTGACGGCGAGCACGGTGTTCCGTGCGCGACGGCTGCTGCCTGTCTCGGGCGAGGTGCTGGTGAAGCCGGGCCAGCGCGTGGCGGCGCGCGACACCGTGGCGCGCACCTTCGTCGAGGGCGAGGTCGTGCCCGTGGCGCTCGCGTCGCTTCTTTCGGTGCCTGCGGGCGATGTGCCGTCGCTCATGCTCGTGAAGCAGGGCGACGCGGTGACCGAAGGCCAGCCGATCGCGCGGTCGAAGGGCATCTTTGGCTTCGGCAAGAAGGAAGTCGCGGCGCCCGCCGCGGGCACCGTCGAGTCGGTGAGCGCGACCACGGGGCAGATGATCCTGCGCGGCGCGCCGCTTGCGGTCGAGGTGAAGGCGTATGTCGACGGCACGGTCGCCGAGACCGTGCACGGCGAGGGCGCGGTGGTCGAGTGCGAGGCCGCGCTCGTGCAGGGCATCTTCGGCGTGGGCGGCGAGACGGTCGGTCCGATCCGCGTCGCGTCGGCCAACGCGGGCGCGACGGTCAACGCCTCCGACATCAGGCCCGACATGAAGGGCGCGGTCGTGGTCGGCGGCGCGCGCATGACGGCGGCCGCGGTGAAGGCGGCGCAGGACGCGGGCGTGGCGGCGCTGGTCGCGGGCGGCATCGACGACTCCGACCTGAAGGCGATCCTCGGCTACGACCTCGGCGTCGCGATCACGGGCACCGAGCGCATCGGCCTCACGCTGGTCGTGACCGAGGGCTTCGGCGACATCGCCATGGCGGCGCGCACCTTCGCGCTGCTCAAGGGGTTCGAGGGCCGCGAGGCCAGCGTGAACGGCGCGACCCAGATCCGCGCGGGCGTGATGCGCCCCGAGATCGTGATCGCGCGGCGCGCGGGCGACCCCGCGCCCTCGACGGGTGCGCGGCCCGAGGAGGGCGCGCTCGACATCGGCACGCAGGTGCGGCTGATCCGCGATCCGTACTTCGGGCTGATCGGCACCGTCGCGGCGCTGCCGAGCGAGCCGTCGGTGCTCGGGTCGGGTTCGAAGGCGCGCGTCCTCGAGGTGGCGCTCGACGACGGGCGCCGCGTCACCGTGCCGCGCGCCAACATCGAGCTGATCGAGACCTGAACGCCGCGCGAGCGGCAGCGAGGAGATCCATGCAGGGCCATCGGATGCGCGCGACTCACCTTCTGGCGGCCGCGGCGGGCTTTCTGCTGTGCGTTGGCGCGCAAGCGTGGGCGCAGGATCCGCCGCCCGCGGCTGCGGCCGCGGCCGATGCGGTCGACAACGCGGTGGCCGACGGCGACGCGGTGCTCGAGACCAGTTCGCCCGCGGAACGGCCGCTCGTCGATCCGAAGCGGGTTCCGCTCCTGATCGCGGTCGCGGTGTTCAGCACGTGCATCGCCACGGGCATCTTGCTCGCGCGCATGGGCCGCGGCACGCGCATCCGCCGCATCGCGGCGCTCGACGCGGTCGACGAAGCCGTGGGCCGCGCCACCGAGATGGGCCGCCCCGTGCTCTTCGTGCCCGGCATCATGGACATGAACGACATCCAGACCGTCGCCGGCGTGACGGTGCTCGGCAAGGTGGCGAAGACGGCGGCCGAGTACGACGCGGTTCTCGAGGTGCCGACCGCGCGCTCGCTCGTCATGACCGCGGCGCGCGAAACCGTGCAGACCGCCCACTACGCAGCGGGCCGTCCAGAGACCTACGACGAGCGGCGCATCAACTACATCACCGACGAGCAGTTCGGATATGTGGCGCACCTGAGCGGCAAGATGGTGCGCGAGAAGCCCGCCGCGTGCTTCTACATGGGCGCGTTCTACGCCGAGAGCCTGGTGCTGGCCGAGAACGGCAACGCGATCGGCGCGATCCAGATCGCGGGCACCGCCGAGCCCACGCAGCTGCCGTTCTTCGTGGCCGCGTGCGACTACACGCTGCTGGGCGAGGAGTTCTTCGCCGCAAGCGCCTACCTGTCGGGCGAGCGCGACCAGATCGGCTCGATCAAGGGGCAGGATTTCGGCAAGGCGCTGGTGGCCGCGCTCATCGTGATCGGGGCCTCGCTGGCCACGGCGGCGGTCCTCTTCCCGTCCGAGGCGCTCGGGTCCGCCACCCGCCGCTTCCTTTCGTTCTTCGGAGCCTGAACCATGTTCAAGCGCGGGGTCCCCGTCCTCATCCTCAGCCTCACCGGCACGCTGCTGGTGGTGGCCCACTTCTCGCCGCCGCTCATGTCGTGGGGCGACATCGTCTTCAACTGGTTCAGCGTGATCGCGGCCATCACCATGGTGCTCGGCGCAGGCAACCTGCTGCTCGTGAACCTCGAGAAGATCTCCTCGCGCCGCCCCGGCTGGGCGTACGCGGCGATCACGATCGCGGGCTTCGGGTTCATGCTGGTCACGGGCCTGGCCAAGATCGGCGCGCTGCCCAATCCGCAGAACCCCGATGTGCTGCTCGCGGGCGACTACGAGACCCGCGAGTCCTGGTACGGCTGGACCTACTTCAATGTGATGTCGCCGCTCATCGCGACCATGTTCGCGCTGCTCGCGTTCTATGTCGCGAGCGCGGCGTTCCGCGCCTTCCGCGCGAAGAACATCGAGGCGAACATCCTGCTCGCCACGGCGTTCATCATCCTGCTCGCGCGCACCTACGCCGCCGAGTTCCTCACGGGGTGGATCGCCAAGGACTCCGTGTTCGCGTTCCTCAGGCTCGATTCGATCGGATCGGGCATCACGGGCATCGCGACGGCGGGCATGAGCGCGATCACCATCGGCATCGCCCTCGGCGCGCTGGCGACCAGCCTGCGCTTCATCTTCGGAATCGACAAGAGCTACCTACCCCGGAGCTGACGGCGCATGAGCAACCACAACGAGACAAGTCCCGCGACGGCGTCGATCCGCACGATGCTCGTGCGCCTCGGCTCGATCGACCGCCGCTGGATCTACCTGTCGATGGCGCTCGCCGTCGCGGTGCCCATGCTCGCGGGGCTGAGCTTCCCCGAGACCCCGCAGCCGATGGCGCAGGCGACCTTCCGCGCGATCGACGCCGTGCCGAAGGGCTCGCGCGTCCTGATCTCGTTCGACTACGACCCCGGCAGCGAAGGCGAGCTGCAGCCGATGGCGAACGCGCTGATCCACCACTGCGCGGTGCGCGGCCACAAGATGGCCTTCATGGCGCTGTGGCCGCTCGGCAAGCAGGTGTGCGACGCCACCATCGACGACATCCTGCTCACCTACCACCCGCAGTACCGCTACGGCGACGACTATGTCCAGCTCGGCTACATGCCCGGCTTCGAGTCGGTCATCAAGGGCCTGACCTCGAACCTGGCCTCGCAGTATCCGCTCGACGCGCGTGGCACGCCCGTCGGGAGCATTCCCATGCTCAGGGATGTGAAGACGCTGCAGGACTTCGACATGGTCATCACGATCTCCGCGGGCTACGCGGGCGCGAAGGAGTGGGTGCAGTACGCGAAGAGCTCCTACCGCGACGCGTATGTGCTGATCGCGGGCTCGACGGGCGTGCAGGCCAACCAGCTGTTCCCGTACTACCCGCAGCAGCTCGAAGGCCTGCTCGCCGCGGTGAAGGGCGCGGCCGAGTACGAGATGCTCGTCTCCGAGGCGTATCCGCCGCCCACCAAGCCCGAGCGGCTCGAGTCGGGCCGCAGGCGCATGGGTCCGCAGCTGGTGGCGCACCTCCTGATGGTGCTTCTCATCGTGCTGGGCAACGCCTCGATGTTCGCCGCGCGCGGCAGCAGGGGAGGCCGCCGATGAGCGTGCCCGCCGAACCGCGCGGACCGAGTCCGCTGGCCATGCTCGTGCTGCTCGGCTTCATGCTGGCGGCGGTGGCCGACCAGATGCTCTCGGGTGGTCCGTACCTTGCCCGACGCTATGTCGAGGTGAAGCAGGAGGTCCGCGTCGAGGCCGAGCGCACCGACGCCGACGGCAAGACCGAGCGCGCGTGGGTCGCCCCTGACGACGCGAAGCTCGCCTCGGGCGAGTGGAAGCGCGTGGCCGATGCCGAACCCGTCGAGTGGACCACGCGCACGCCGATCCTCGAGCGCGAGTACCGCACGGTGCTTGAAGATCAGCAGAAGGCGGCGGAGGCGCCCGGGTCCACCGCGCCCGCCCGCGTGGTGGAGCCGAGCGTGGCCGACTCGCTCGGCATCTGGGTCGGCGCGTTCCTGACCCTCGCCATCTTCTCCTTCCTGTGGCGCGACAACGCCATCTACAAGATCGCCGAGAGCCTGCTGGTCGGCGTGTCCGCGGGGTACTGGATGGTGAACGGCTTCTGGACCGCGATCGTGCCGAAGCTGCTCGCGCCGCTCGCGCCCTCGGCCACGCGCGCGGTGTTCCTGCCCGACCTGCCCGTGTCCGGCACGCCCACCGCCGACTTCGCGCTCGCGCTCGTGCCGCTCGCGCTCGGCTTCCTCCTGCTGTGGCGCCTTGCACCGCGCGGCGGATGGATCGCCGTGTGGCCGCTCGCCTTCATCATCGGCACCACCGCCGGCCTCAAGGTGATCTCGTCGGTCGAGGCCGATCTGATCGCGCAGGCGGCGAAGGCGATGCAGCCGCTCGTGGTCACGCCGAGCACCCTCGACGAGACGGGCAACGCCGTCGGATCGATCGGCGCCTTCTGGGGCACCGTCGGTGCGATCGTGAGCCTGGCGGGAGTGCTGTCGGTGCTCGTCTACTTCTTCTTCTCGTTCGAGCACAAGGGCGCCGTGGGCAAGACGGCCCGCGTGGGCATCTGGTTCCTGATGGTGACGCTCGGATCCGCGTTCGGCCTGACCGTGATGGGACGCATCACGCTGCTGTCGCAGCGCTTCGAGTTCCTGTTCAAGGACTGGCTCGGCATCATGCAGTGAGCGCGGCTGACGATCGATGGAGCAGGGCTCCGCGCCCCCATGCGCGGAGCCCTGCGGCTTTCCGGCGTTCATGCGCGCCGGCCTCGCCGCGCCGCGAGGCCCGCGAGCCCCATCAGCGCAAGCGCCCCAGGCGCGGGAACCGCGCTGCCCGAGACGATGAGGTTGTCGAACCGCACGCTGCCCGTCGAGCCCGTGGCGCCGTCGATCACGATCCGCAGGCTCGCCTGGCCATTCTCGACCGCGGCGAAGCCAGACAGGTCGACCGCCACGATCTCCCACGCCACGCTGCTCGGGTTGAACTGCTGCACGGGCAGCCACATCAGCCCGTCCCAGCAGTCGATGCGGCAGTTCGCGAAGCCCGTGCTCGACCTTCGCGTGGCGAAGCTGAGCACGAGGCCCTGGAGCCCCATCGTCGGCACCTCGATGCGCATGGCGGTTCCGTTCCATGCGGTTCCCGACGCCGAAAGCGCGTCGCCCGCAGCGTCGCCCTCGAGGGCGCCGAGCGTGGTGCCCGCGAGCGTTGAAGCGCCGCCCGCAAGCCCGCCCGGCCCGCCGAGGTCGATCAGGCCCTTGCCGGACGACGCCGTGAGGATCGGCGTCGAGCCGGGGCTGATCCCGTTCATGTTCCACGCGGCCACCAGCGCCGCGTCGCTTTGCGCGGAAACCCCGAGCGCCGCCACGACCGCAACCATCCACATCCATGCAACCGCCGCGCGCCCGACGGCGCGATATCCGTTCCCAGCCATGTTCCAGCCCTTTCGTTCTGCCGTTGATCGCCGTCGACAGGCCACGCGCCCGCCCACGGCCACCGAAACGCGATGCGAACACCGCACCGCGGGCGGCAAGGTACGCGGCGTTCGGAGGGCTTCTCCGAATTCGATCCTTTTTTCTTCGACGGAATCTCCGCCGAAATTCCGACACCTTTGCTGCCCCGATCGCGTCACCCCGACGCACGGGCCACACGCAGGACCCGCCCACCGATGAGCGACGCCGCCAACTGGTTCTGGTCAGACGCAGGCACCGTGCGCGGACCGATGCCGCTCGCCGAGCTCGCCCGACTCGCATCGACCGGCACGCTGCGCGCGACGAGCTTCGTGTTCGACCCGCTGCGCGCCGCATGGGTTGCGGCCGATCAGGTGCCCGCGCTCCGCGACGCGTTCGCGGGCGCCACCCCGTCCGCCGGCTCCGCATCGGCCGCGCCGCCGGTCGAACCTCCGCCCGACGCGCGCTGCCGAACCTGCGGCACGGTCAGCACGGCCGGCAGCCGACACTGCTCGAACTGCGGTTGGTCGCTGCACGCACCGCGCCCCGCCATCAGCGAGCGCATGGCCGAGGTCCTCTGCCGCGCAAGCATCCTGGCGGCGCCCCTGATCAATGTGTTCGCGCTGATCGGCCCCGCGGTCGCATGGTCGCTCGGCGCCGAGAGCCCGCGCGTGGTCGCCGAGGCGAGGTCGGCGATCAACTGCCTGCTCACGCTGCTGATCGTCTCGGCCGCGGCGATCGTGTTCGGCTTCGTGGGCAGCGTGCTCGTCTTCCCCGTGATCATCGCGTGGGCGGTGCATGTCGCGCTGGTCGTCTACTGCGTCGTCACGGGCATCCAGGGCCTGATCGCATCGGCGCAGGGCAAGCCGTTCCGGTTTCCGTTCGTGCTCGGGCTGATCCGCTAGCGAGGCGACCCGCACGCGCCCCACGCGTTGAGCAGCGCGGCGAGGTCGCTGGCCGCGGTCGTGCCATCGCGGTCGAGATCGGTCGGCCCAGGCATCGACCATTGCGACAGCAGCGCGGCCATGTCGGCGGCATCGACCGATCCGTTGTGATCAAGGTCCGCGGGGCATGCGAGCCAGCCGTTGCAGTCGGGATACAGGAACACGCTGTCGGTGGCCGCGAGCCCTCCCGCGTCGGTGACGGTGAGCGCGACCTCGAAGAAGTAGGTCTCGAGCCCGCAGCCGAGCGGCGAGATGAGGGTGGTGGTCTCGCACAGCGGATCGGGAGGCTCGCTGTGCGTGTGCGTGTTGTGATGCAGCGTGGTGACCCACTTGCACGACAGGAGCGGCGCCGCGTGTTCCGCGTCGCTCACCGCCGCGCGCAGCGGGAACGCCGTCTCGGAGTCGATCGGATACAGCATGCCGTCGTACAGGCTGGTGATCGCGACCGCGGGCGGCGTGTTGTTCACGCCGATCACGAGCGTTGCCGTGGACGACGCGCCCGCCGCGTCGGTGACCGTCACGGTCGGATCGAAGCGCGCGGGCGCGGCGGATGGCGCCGCATACACATGCGTCACGGTCGCACCCGTCGCGTTCGGGGTTCCGTCTCCGAAGTTCCAGACGAAGCTGAGCGCGCCGTTCTCGGGGTCGGTCGATCCAGCGGCAGAAAGCGTGACCGAAAGCGGCGATGCGCCGAACGGCGGCGTGGCTGCGATGCGCGCGACGGGCGGCTGGTTCGCGCCCGGCTGATAGCGGTGCCGGAGCACCGTGCCGGGCCATCGGATCGACCAGAGGCTTCCGTCGTTCGGATTCGCCGCAAGCGCGACGACCGCGGGCGCCGACGCATCGAACACGCGCACCGCCGACACGGACCCGCCCGAGCCGAGCGCGAGCGCGCGGATCCAGCCCGAGGCGTAGTCGCCCACGAACAGGACATTGCGGAAATCGGCGGGCCAGCCTGCGTTGTCGACGATCGGCCCGCCGACCGCGCACAGACCCGCGAACGGCGTGCCGGTCGCGCCTCCCGCCACGCCGACATTCACGACGCTCGCCGCGCCGTTCGCAAACGAAGGCGTGCGCGCCACCGCGCCGCCGTGACTCCAGTCGAGCAGCGGACGGCGGTGCACGAAGGTCGGCACGGAGGGCGCGATGACGGGCGCTGCGCCCGAGCCGGCGACGAGCGCGACGCCATCGATGTTCGGCCCGCTCGCATTCGTGCTCGCCAGCGCGATCTGGCGCGTGCCTGCCGCAAGCGTGAGCGGCGTCGACTGCAGCCGCCACTCCGTCCACGCGCCCGTCGGGTTGAACGCAAGCGACGGCACGACGCTCGCGCCATCGACCTCGACGCGGAGCGGGCGGTTGCTGGTACCTCCGTGCGCGTAGCGCACATGAAGCGTGTACTGGCCCGTCGCGGGCACCGTCGTCGAGAAGGTGATCTTCTCGCCCGTGGTCTGCTGGTAGTCGCGGTATCCCGCGCCCTGGTAGCCGACATAGGTCGATGCGACGGGCGCACCCGTCGCCGCTGCGCTCTCGGCCTGCAGGAAACGGCACGGATCGAGCCGCGAGAGCGCGCCCGCGTCCTGCGAGTCCTGGCCGAGAAGGTCGCGGAAGCCATGGTTCGCGGGGCACGGCGCGGGCTGTCCCGTGGGCGCGTCGGGATTCGCGGGAGCGGCGTTCCAGTAGCCCGTGTGATGCTCATGGCCCTCGAAGAGCGGCCAGCCGAAGTTCTGCCGCGCGGCCGTGCACGCGTGCAGGTCCTCCCAGCTCGACCAGCCCACATCGCCGATGTAGATCGTGCCCGGGTTTCCTTCGGATGGATCGTGGCCGCCGCTTCCGGGCAGCACGCTCATGCGGAACGGGTTGCGAAGCCCGAGCGCCCACACGCGGCTGCGCGGCGCGCGCGGCGCCGCGGCATCGAACCAGGGATTGCTCGGAACGCCGTCGCCCGTCACGGGATCAAGCCGCAGGATCTTGCCGTTCAGGCAATCCACCAGCTGCGAGCGGAACGCGCCGATGTTCTCCTTCGCGCGGAGAATCCCGCGCGCAAGCCCATCGTTCACATATCCGTCGGCCACCTGACCGCCCGCATCGACCAGGTTGTAGCTGGCGGCGTCGCCCGTCGTGACCAGCAGCGTGCCGTCCTCGGCGAACGCGAGCGTGCCCAGTCCGTGCGACTGATGCACGATCGGCACGCCCGTGGAAGCCGTTTCGCCGAGCAGCACCGTGCGCGACGCGAGGTCGGCGTGCAGCGCGCCCTTCGCGCGGTGGAGCTCGTAGCGCGCGATGCGCCCGATGGTCGCGGCGAAGTAGGTGCTGGTCGTGGCGCTGTACTGCGCGGTGCCCGCGAAGTCGAGGTGATGGCGGTCGACCACATACAGCAGGTAGATCCAGCCGTTCTCCGCGAAGTTCGGATGCACGGCGACGCTGAGCAGGCCGTAGTCGCGCCAGCCGCCGACCTCATCCGAGAGGTCGAGGAGCGGCGCCGCGCTCTTCACGCCCGCGGCGTTCACCGTCCACAGTCGACCGCCGCGCTCGAACACGATCGCCTCGCCCTGCGGCACGAACGCCACGCCGCACGCCTCGCTCCAGCCCGCGCCCATCGGCTCGCTGGTGAATCCGGCGGGTGGCGCTGCGAGCGCGATGTGGGCGGCTGCCGCGATGGTTGCGAGCGCATGCAGGAACATGCGCAGAAGGTAATGCGCGCCGCGGCGCGGACCACCCGTCCGCGCGCGAATTGGCGATTCAGCGCCGCCTATTTCGCCGCGACGGGCGCATCGGCGGGCCGCGAGGCCGCCAGTCGCACCGCGAGCTCGATCGCGGCCTTCATCGATCCCTCGCTCGCGACGCTGCGGCCCGCGATGTCGAAGGCCGTGCCGTGGTCGGGGCTCGTGCGCACGATCGGAAGCCCGAGCGTGACATTCACGGCCTTGTCCCAGCCGAGAAGCTTCACGGGGATCAGGCCCTGGTCGTGGTACATCGCGACCACGAGGTCCCACGCGCCCTCGGCCGCCGAGATGAAGATCGTGTCGCCCGGGAACGGTCCGTGCACATCGATGCCCGACGCGCGCGCCATGTCGACCGCGGGCTTGATGACGCGGATCTCCTCGTCGCCGAACAGTCCGTTCTCGCCCGCGTGCGGGTTCAGGCCGCACACCGCGATGCGCGGCTTCGCGATGCCGAGCCGCTGGCACAGCTCGTGTCCGAGCGCGATCGGCTCGTGCACGCGCCCGATCGTGAGCAGGTTGCGGATGTCCATCAGCGGCACATGCGTGGTGGCGAGCGCCACCTTCAGCCGCGGCGACACGAACGCCATCGCCTGGCGCTTCGCCTTGGTGCGCGCCGCGAACAGCTCGGTGTGGCCCGGCCAGCGGAATCCGGCCTGCGTCCACGATTCCTTCGAGATCGGCGCGGTCACCACCGCGTCGAGCCGGCGCGCGTCGCCTGCGCCGCGCAACGCGTCGGCGATCGCATCCTCGACGAAGTTCTTGCTGGCGACGCCGCCCGCCTTGCTCGGCTCGCGCGCGCCGCCGAGCGTGTGCGCGATGCCGTAGTCGATCACCGTGAAGTCGCCGAGGATCATGCTGCCGTCGCGCGCGTGGTCGACGGTGGCGCGGAACCACGCGGGATGCACGCGCGCCTTCTCGGCTGCCGCGAGCAGGAGCTCGTTGTCGCCGTACACCACGAAGCGGGCGGCCGCGCGCAGCGACGCGTCTGCGAGCGCCTTCACGACGACCTCGGGCCCGATGCCGAGCGGATCGCCCATGGTGATGCCGATGAGCGGCTTCACTTCATGTCACCTGCGGATCTCGACCTCGGAGCCGTCGCCGAGCGCGTCCCACACGAGCGAGACATCGTCGGCGAGCAGCCGCACGCAGCCAAGGCTGCGGTCATGTCCGATCGAGTCGAGGTCGATCGTGCCGTGGATTCCGTAGCCGGCGAGCTGCGCGTTCGAAGCCTCCACGCCCTCGAGCCCGAGCCAGTGCTCGCCGATCGGGTTCTTCGGATCGTTGCTTGCGAAGTACTCGCCCGTGTGCGGGTGGCGCCACTCGGGATCGATGAGCTTCGAGCCCGGCTTCACGCGGAACCGGCCCACGGGCGTGCCGTTCTCGCTGCCGAGCCCCACGGGCACGCACGCGATCACCACGCGGTCGCTGCCTGCGCCGAGGCAGATGTCGAGGCGGTAGTCGCGCTTGACGACCACCGCGCTGAACGGCCCCTTGGGGATCTTGAGCCGCTGGCCGACGCGGATCGCCTCGGGCCGCTTGATGGCGTTGATGCGCTGCACGAAGCGCCAGTCGCAGCCCGGCTTGTACTTGCGCACGATGCGCTCGAGGCTCTCGCCCGACGCGACGGTGTGCGTGAAGAAGAGCGGGTCGCCCGCGTTCATCGACGGCGTGAACACCAGGCGCCGCGCGATGTCGTTGATGGTGTCGGCGGCCTGCTTCGAGGCGCGCTCGTCGAGCGAGCCCGAAAGGAGCGCCGCCGAGATCGCGGCACGCGCGGCGATCGGGTCGGTGGCGGCGAGCGCGAGTCCGCGCGCGAGCTCCGCGTCGGCGCCGCCCGCGGCGGCGGCGGGAGGGGCAGGCGCCGCGGGCACGGCGTCGAATCCGTTGCCGGCGGGCTTCGAGGCGGGAGCCTGCTGCGCCGTCGGCGTGGCGGGTGCTGGTTCGGCTGCGGGCGATGATGTCGCGGGGCTTGTCGATGGGGTTGTCGCGGGGGTTGTCGCTGGGGCCGTCGGCACGAGCGTCGGCACGACTGCCGCAAGCGTGGGCTGCGCTGACGGCGAATCCTGCGCGGCTGCGTCCTGCGCAGGAACCTCCTTCGCGGATTCCTCGCGCACGGCGGCCGTCGCGACCGCGGGTGCGACCGATGCGCTCTCGGCCGCGGGCGGCGGCGCGCTCTCCATCATGGCATCGTTCGAAACCACCGATGACTGCTGCGGCACCGAGCCACCGAGCTCGACCAGCCAGTACAGCGCGCCCGCCAGCAGCGCGAGCGCGGCCGTCGCCACCACCCAGTTGGGCGCGCCGCCGCGGTCACGCATGCTCGGCGCGCGGTCGGAACGGTTCGTTTGGCTTGCAAGCGCCATGGAAGCGGAGGCCTTTCTCGCAGAAAGCGGCTGGAATGCGCGCAGTCTACGCCCGCGCGGCCGCCCGTGCGCGCACCAGGCTTCGGTCGGTGGCGATCCACGCCACGCGGCGGTCGTGCGCGTCCTCGGGCACGGCCTCGACGATCTGCTCGCCGTGGCAGAGCCCGATGGTCGCGGCTCGGGCATCGGGGCGCAGGCGCGCGATCAGGCCGTCGTAGAAGCCCATTCCGCGCCCGAGCCGAGCACCGCGCGCATCGAACGCGCGGCCGGGCACCACCACGGCATCGATCGCCGCGGGCTCGATCCGCTGCACCGCGGGCGCGTCGGGATCGGGCGAAAGAATGCCGAAGCGATCGCGTGTGAAGAAGCACGGCGCGAGCGCGTGACCCGCAGGCGGCGCGAACAGCTCGAGCGCGCCGCGCCCGTCGACGCGCGGGAACGCAATGCGTACCCCGCGCGCCTCGAGCGCGCGCACCAGCGGGTCGGCGTCGATCTCGTCGGGCATGGCGCGGTAGGCGAGCACGAGCCGCGCGCGCGAAAGCGCGGGCGCGCGCACCGCAAGGGCCGCCGCCGCGCGCGAGCGCCGGTCGCGCGCGAACGCACCGACCGACGAAACGCGCTCCTTCATCTGCGCGCGCAGCGACTTCTTCGCCTCGGGTGCGCCGCGCGGCGCGGCGTCGCCCGGCTTCGCGCCCCGCCTTCCGCGCTTCACGATCCACCGTCCTGCGCGCGCCGCCGCAGCGCGCGCACGCGCTCGAGATGCTCGGCGATCGCCTTCTCCAGCCCGCGGTCGGTGGGTCGGTAGTAGGTGCGCGCGACGCCGAGGTAGTCCTGCGTGCCCACGCCGTCGGCGCGGTCGTGCGGGTACTCGTAGCGCCCCGCGCCCTCGGCGAGCGGCGCGCCGTCGTCGCCCGTGCGCACCAGCCGGCGCTTCGTCTGGTCGACGATCTCGAACGGCACCGGCAGCGTGCGCGATTCGCGCGCGTCGTCCATCGCCTCCCAGATCGCGCATGCGGCGGCGTTCGACTTGGGCGCCACCGCGAGGAATGTCACGCACTGCGAGAGCACGAGCTGCGCCTCGGGCATGCCCACGCGCTCGACCGCCTGCCACGCCGACATCGCCACCTGCAGCGCGCGCGGGTCGGCGTTGCCGATGTCCTCGCTTGCGAAGATCGCAAGGCGGCGGCAGATGAAGTTCAGGTCCTCGCCGCCCACCAGCATGCGCGCGAGCCAGTAGACCGCCGCATCGGGGTCGCTGCCGCGCATCGACTTGATCAGCGCGCTCGCGAGGTCGTAGTGCTCGTCGCCGCCGCGGTCGAACACGGCGATCTTGCCGTCGAGCGCGGCGCGCGCGAGCGCAAGGTCGATGCGCGGCGCGGGCTGCCCGCGCACGGCGTTCGCCGCGGTCTCGAGCGCGCCAAGCGCGCGGCGCACATCGCCGTCGCACGCCCGCGCGAGATGCGCGCACGCGTCGTCGTCGATCGAGAGTCCGTCCACGCCCGTGCCGTCGTCGTGCGCGATCGCGCGGTGGATCGCCGCGCGCACGCCTTCCTCGTCGACGGGCTGGAAGCGGAACACCGTCGAACGCGAGAGCAGCGCGGGCGCGACCGCGAAGGTCGGGTTCTCGGTGGTCGCGCCGAAGAGCACCACATGTCCCGCCTCCACGCCCTCGAGCAGCGCGTCCTGCTGGTTGCGCGCAAGGCGGTGGATCTCGTCGACGAAGAGCAGCGTGCGCCGCGCCGACTCGCCGAGGCGCCGCGCGGCGAGCTCGATCTTCTCGCGCAGCTCCTTCACGCCCGTCGTCGCGCCGTGCGCGCGCTCGACCGCTGCGCCCGTCCGCTGCGCGATCACCTCGGCAAGCGTGGTCTTCCCCGTGCCGGGCGGGCCCGCGACGATCATCGACTGGAGCGCGTCCTGCTCGATCAGCCTGCGCAGGAGCGCGCCGTCGCCGATGCAGTGGCGCTGGCCCACGATCTCGTCGAGCGTGCGCGGCCGCACGCGCACCGCGAGCGGCGCGGCCTTCGCGCGGCGCTCGGTGCGGATCGGAGACCAGAGGTCCTCGGACATGGCGCGCATCGTATGCGCGGGAACACCCGATTTTCGGGGATTCGCGCCGCACGCCTCGACCGCCGCGCCGCGTTCCGCCAAGATGCGCCGATGCAGCGATCGATCGCCCTCGGACTCGTCGGAATCAGCTTCGTGGGAGGCGCGGGCCTGCTGGCCGTCGCGCTGAGCACCGTGATCAACTTCGAGCGGAGCCCCGTGGCGACGCAGGAGGACGCGCGCGCCGCGATGGCGGCGGCCGTCGACGCGCCGCGCCCCGATGCGAAGCCCGCGCCTGCCGACCCGCTGCCCGCCAAGCCCGCGCCGCAGCCGATGGCCATGCCGATGTGGATCTGGTCGTCTGCAAGCGCGGGAAGCGACGACAGGGTGGTGCTCGTGCGGCGCTTCACGCTCGGCACCGCGGTGCGCGACGCCCTGCTGCGCGCAAGCGTCGACAACCGCGCGCGCATCCTTCTCGATGGCCGCGAGATCGCGCGCAGCGACGCGTGGGAAACGGGCGCCGAGGCGGAGATCGGCGAGCTGCCCGCGGGCGAGCATGTCCTCTCGATCGAGGCGTCGAACGAAGGCGGCCCCGCGGCCGCGTGCGCGTACCTCGACTTCACGCGCGAGGACGGCACGAAGGGCCGGCTGATCACCGACGCCAACTGGGAATCGCGCGCCACGCCCGACGACGCGCCGAAGCCCGCCACCGTGGTCGCGCGCTACGGCGACGCGCCGTGGGGCCCCGTGCTCGGCGGCGTCGACGACACCGAGCGCCCCGACATCGACCGCGCGATCTCGGTCGCGAAGGGCTTCATCGTCGAGCCCGTGTTCGTGGCGTCGCCCGCGCGCGGCTCGATCGTGTCGATGACCGCCGACGGCCGCGGCCGCCTGATCGTGAGCCCGCAGTACGGCAAGGTCTTCGCGATCACGCCGTGCGCCGACGGGCGCCCCGCGTCGGAGTCGAGGATCGAGGCGATCAGGCCCGACATCGGCCACGCGCACGGCATGCTTGCGGTCGACAACGACCTCTACGCCGTCGTGTCGCGCGGCGGCCCCGAGGAGCAGGGCCTGTGGCGCCTGCGCGACACCGACCGCGACGGCCGCTACGACGAGAAGAAGATGCTCGCCGCGGTCGCGCGCGATGGCGGCGAGCATGGCCCGCACCAGGTCGTGGCCGCGCCCGATGGCTCGATCTGGGTCATCGGCGGCAATCACTGTGCGCCGCCCGAG
>JBJTOV010000436.1:0-17221 GCA_046074745.1 Planctomycetota bacterium
GCCGATCCCAAGGGCCCAACGCCCGATCGGTGCGGGTGTATGGCCCATAGCCTGCGCCTTCCAACCAGCGAGCGGCCCTCTGGGCGCACGCAGGCGTCAGGGAACCGTCACCGACACCGAGGCGGGCTTCGACGCGTTGCCCGCGGCGTCGCGCGCGGTGACCTCGTACCTGTACGAGTTGCCCGGATAGGCCGTCGGATCCGTGCAGGAAGTCCCCGTCACCGAAGCTGCCACGACGACCGGCGCGGTGACGCCAGCATCGATGCGGAGCACCATGTACGAGGCGCTGCCCGACGACGCCTTCCACGACAGCGCCACGCCTGCGGCGGAAACCGTGGCCTGCAGCTGCGCCGGGGCGGGCGCCTCCAACCGGACCGCCGTTGTCTGAAGCGTGCGCGACGCCTCGGACTTCAGGCCCGTCGATGTCTCGGCCACCACCTGGTACGCGTATGGCTGCCGACGCGACGGGTCAAGCTCGCGGTCGGAGAAGACGAGCTCCGCAACCGCGCCCGCGTCGGCTGCGACCTCTCCGACGGGCGCTCCGTCGCGGAAGATACGGTACAGCGTCACGCTTTCCTCAGCGGGATTCGGCATGAAGCGCACCTTCACGGCGCGATCCACCGCGATATCGGGCGAGGCGTTCATCAGGTTCGGCTTGGTCGGGCGGATCATCGAAGGCACCGCCGCGACCACCACCGACTGCTTGCCGATCTGTCCAAGCACGCCCCAGCGGCTGATCGCCATGATCTCGTACTCGTAGGTGCGGGCAGTCGTCCGCGGCACCACATCGATGAAACTGGTCGCGTTCCTGGGCGCGACACCGACCTCGACGAACGACTCGCCCTGCACGCGGCGCCTGATCCTGTACGAAACATCGCGAAGGTTCGCCACCGCAGTCCACTCGATGCGAACCGTGCCGCCATCGTCGCGCGACCGCACGAGGTTCTGGTTGAGCCGCCGAATGATCTCGGGCGCGAAGGTGCGGAGCCGCGGCGCGAGGTCTGGCACCGCCAGATCCTGGATTCCAACCGGCCCACGGACGGATGGCCGCGAGGCGTCTTGGGCGACACCCTGCTCGGACGGCTCGAACTCGCCCGCGACCGCGCCCGGCGATGAGCGCACGCCTTCCCGCGCGGGTCGCGAGATCTCCGACTTCGGCGGGACCACCACGATCGGCCGCGTGACCGCGAATGGCCGCTGCGCTGCGCCGCCCGCGGGCTTGAAGCCTGAAGGCGGCGGAGCAAGGCGCGGGCGGCCGATGCGCGCCGCGGCGAAGGAAGCTGCCTCCGCGGGAACGCGCTGCGAGATGAAGGCCGCGGAGTCGAACAGCTGCTGCAACGACAGCGATTCGGATGGCTTGAATTCGACGAAACGCGCTCCTGCCACCGCGGGTGGACGCTGGGGCGAGGGAACGCTCACAACGGCGGACGCGGAGTCTTCGGACTCGAGGCCCGAAGGTGCGAAGACCGCGCGGACCGCGTACGAGTACCGCGCGTCGATCCGCACCGTCGCGTCGGTGAACATGCGGTCGCGCCGGGAATCGCGCACGACTGCGCCGCGCAGGGCCTCCAGCTGGCGCAGGTCGGCGATCGCAGCCGCATCGGTCCTGGCGGCGCGCACCCTTCCGCCCAGCGTCGCGATCTGCGCATCGAGCCGTGCGATCTCGGAAGCGCTCGCGGCAGGGTCGACGCGGGGCGGCGCCTCCTCGCCCGCGATCGGCTGCGGCGTAAGCAGCTGGGGTGCCGCGTTCGGCGCTTCGATGTCGGTGCGGTAGATGCGGTAGGCGACGGACAATCCTGCGGGGGCGTCGACAGGCGACCAGGTCACCGTCACCGCGGCGCGCCCCTTCCCCGACAGGATGGCGGCGGAGAGCGCGGTCAGATCGCGCGGTGGGTCGGTGGCTCGGCCGAGTCCGACGGGAGAGCGCGAAGCCTGCATTCCCATCGCACGCAGCTGGTCGGCCGACGGTACGGCAGGTCCGCCACGGAGAACCGCGCCCCGCTCGTCGCGGGCCTGTTCGTCAAGCTCCGCGCGCACGCCCGAGGGCTGCGCTGGCCTCCGCCACTAGAGAATCGTGGCTTCGAACTCGGTCCACGCGCTGCGGCGGCCGAAGCCATCGACAAGCGCGATGCGGTACTTCTTCTGGCCGGGCGCATCGAGCGCATCGGTGAAGAAGCTCTCGGGCTCCAGATCTCCTTCGAGCGTCGAGATCATGAGCGGCCGCGGGATGGCCGAGGTCCACGCACCTCCGACCGCATCGCCTTTCCCGACGCGCAAAGCCGCGGCACCCGCGCCCCCGGCCGATCCAACGCGCTTCGACCCACCGTCACCGGCAGGCGCCAGGCCAAACCGCTCGATCCGGTACGACACATTCAGCAACTTCGCCTCGAGCGCGGCATCGACCCGCTCCCAGCGCACGGCAAGACTGCCCGTGGGGTCGCCCGACTCGAGGATCATCTGCATCGTCTCGATGTTCTTCGGCGCGGGAGGCTGCGGGTCCGACCCGACCGTAAAGCGCAGCGTGTCGAGCACCGCGCCGTCCTTGCCGCCACTCACCGCGACGAGCGTGTAGGTCGGAGCATCGCCTTGCTTCAGGCCCGTGTCCTTCGCCGCAAGGCCAAGCTGCTCGGCGGCGTCGCGGTCGACGAGCGTCATCAGCGAGATCTTGGCCCTCGCGGCAAGCGCTCCCGAATCCCTCGCCGCCTGCGTTGGCGGTTGTCGCAACGCGGGCGCCGTCACGGCATTGCCCTGCCGCGGTGCACCACCCGTCAACTGCCTGAAGCGCTGAATGCTGCGATCGAGCGACTCGCGCGCGGCCGCATCCGCAGCGCCCTTCGCGCGCAATTCGAGCACCGACGACGCCGCCGTCTTCAGCTCGCGGAATCGCTGCACGGACGACGGCGGGCGAACCACCGCGAAATCGAGCGCCTGTGGTCCGCCGAACGCACGCGAGGCGGTTGACCAGATCTGCAGCCCACGCATCGCAGGATCAAGCGCCCTGTCGGCCTCCGCATCGCTCACGGGCTTCGATCGAAAGATCTCGGTCTTCGTGCCCGCCAGCTCGCGGTAGATGCGCACGCCCTCCTGCGGCATCCAACCTTCGGCGATGCGGATCTGCAGCCTGACCTCGGGCTTGCCGCCCTCGGTGGCCGTCGCCGCGAAGATGGAGGCTTTCGCAACGCCCTGGGCGATGGCGTCCGAGGCGAATCCGATCAGAATGAGGATGAAGATGGTTGCGGCGCGCATCACTCGAGCCTCCTGCTGATGTCCAGTTCGCCCGCGATCGGCCCCACCCGCCCATAGACCTTGCCTTCGAGCTCGAGGTACCGCTTGCTGCACTCGAAGCCGATCTGCCCACGCACCTCCGCCACCACGGGGCCCAGTTCGCCGAGGCCGCCCACGGTGAGCGAACCCCGTGCGACCGGATCGCTTCCGCCGAGGCCGTCGATGCGCAGCATGCCGCGGGCGTAGCCCTCGAGCGGGACAAGCTTGAACTTGGCGTCGAGGTCGACCCGGATCTCCGCGGTGCGGATACCCGACATGTCGGGCATGAAGTCGACCCGCATGCCAGCCTTGCCCTCGATCGTGACGATTTCTTCGAGCACGCTCCCGACGCGGATGGAAAGCGCCCGCTGCCGCTCGCGCGCCTGGTCGGCCCACCAGTATCCGGCACGGACGAACTTCTCGCCGCGCGCGAACTTCATGAGCGCCTCGCCTTCGGCCTCGATCACGGGGAACGACTTGCTCGGCAGGTTGAAATCGAAGTCGGCTCCGAGCAGGAACGACGGATCGTCGTCGAGATCGAGCGTCATGAAGGCGCGCGCGGTGTTGTCGCGGCGACGCCATTGCGACTCGGACGGAAAGCCGCTGACGCCAGCGAGGTCGAGGAACGCCATGCGCGCCGTCAGATCCAACATGACGGGGTTCAGGGTTGCGGTGAGCGTGGTGTCGGCCCACCAGAGCTTGTCGCCGCCCGCGTAGTCGGAAAGCATCAGACCCGCCTGCATCAGCACGGTTCCGTCCGACCAGCGCAGCTGATCGGCGGGCTTCGTGATCGGTCCGATGCCGCCCTCGGCGAGGGCCGCGACATTGACGCCGAAGCCGCCGAGGAAGCCCTCGATTCGGAACAGCGGCACCGGCCCGCCTGGCGACGGAAGCTGCACCATGATCTCGGGCGTGAAGCCGGCCTGCCCGCCCACGAACCATGCCTGCTTCTCAGGCGCGATCAGGAACGCAACGCCCATGCTCGCGCCGAGCGGCGTCAGGTTGAAGTTCGCGTCCCCGTACAGCACATCGATGCCGCGGAAGCCCGCGAGGTCGTCGCGAAGGCCGAAGGAACCACCCACCGTGCCGAGTTCGGGGATCTCGGCCGCGATCGACAGTCCGCCGATCTCGATGTCGACGGGGCGCCCGCCCGTGCCCGGCCCGATGGTCACATGCTCGAGGTCCATCTCGCCGCCGAGATTCAGCCCTTCGATCGGGCTCTTGAAGCGCGCCGTTCCCGTGAAGGTGACCGAATCGACCTTCCTGCCGCCGTTCGAGCAGTTGAATCCGATGCGGCGGAACTCACCCACGATCACGCCGAGATCCACCTCCACCGGCTTGGGGAAGGTCAGCAGCCCCTCGTCGGGCAGGTAGATCACGCCGTTGGCGTCGATGCGGAAGTTCGTGATGCGCACCGCGAACGCCGGGTTCGCCATCGACAGCATGCCGCTGAGAACCAGCATCCGCTCCGACTGCGAGTAGCTGCCCCTCAGGTCGCCGATCCGAAGTCCAAAGCCGAGATCGAGCGCGTCGGGCGAGCCGATCGAGATCGCGATGCCGTTCGAGGCCGAGTGCTCGATGCTCGCGCGCAGCGTGGCCTTCGCGCCCGAGCCGAGCGTGATCTCCACGCCTCCCGCGATGCTGCATCCGATCAGCCTGTTGCGCAGCATCTCGAGCGAAAGCGAGTTCACATTGATCCTGAAGCCGTCGAGCTCGATCGGTTCGATCCCGCGCGCAACGCTGACCCGGCCGGTGAATCCGAGGGCGTCGAGCGCGAAGTTCCTGAGGTCGACCCGCACCGGACGGCCCCCGATGGGCAGATCAAGCGTTCCCGACCTGAACCAGAGCCCTGTCCACGACGGCCGCGCCTTCGCGAAGTCCGGCGCCTCGGCGAATTCGAGCGCGGAGAGCGGAGACAGGTCGAGCACCATCGAGGCGCAGTCGATCGACAGGTCGCCGATCCGCGCGCGCAGCTGCTTCTCGACGGCGATCAGCAGGCCGCGCGAGAGGTCGACCGCCACGCCCCGCAGCACCGCGCGCCCGTTTCCTGCAGCGTTGGTGATGCCTTCGGGAAGCGTGATGTCGAAGGTCAGCCCCTCGAACGCCGGAATGCCGCGCTGCATCGACACGCGCCCGCCCATCACGGCGATCTCGAGTCCACCGAACTGAATCGGCAGCAGCTTGAGCGGGTTCGCAGCCGTTCCCAGCTGGATCGACGCGCTCTCGAACGACGCCTTGCCCGCCTGATCGACGCGCAGCCCCGCGACTTCGGCTTGCACGGGAAACTCAGGCGTGCTCGCAAGCCCGGGAATGCCGAGCGCCACGCGCGTCCTGCCCGGCACGGTCAGTTCCCATGTGGCCGCGCCGCTCGCCGGAAACACGCCCGACCACGCCATGGGCGCCGCGGTGAGTTCGAGGCCGGGCAGTCGGAGGGCGTTGCTCCCCGCTGCGAGCTGGAGCGTGATCTGCCCGAGCGCGACGCGCGTTCCCGTCGCCTCGGAGATCGAGCTCAGGCTGCCGACGCGCGCCGCAACGGGCGTGCCGTCGGGATTTCGAAACGGAAGGCGCAGCGTCATCGCGCCCGACGACGCAAGCTGGCCCGGACGCGTCCATGTGAAAGTGCCCGCAGCGAGCTCGAGGACGCACCCTGCCACGCGGTCGACCACCAGGGGCTGGCCGAGCGAGAACTGGACGCCGGCGAGCTGTCCTGCCGCATCGAAGACCATGTTCGAGAACGAGACGCCCGAGGCGACCACGCGCACCGCGCCCATCGTGACCGCGAGATCGGCGCGCCCGCTTGCAGGCTGCGTGAGATCGGCAGGCGTGTTCGCGGCGTACTGCACCGATTCGAGCGTGACGAAGCCCGGCAGCAGCGCAAGGGTCGGCGGGCGCTCCACCGTCGCCCCGTGCGCGGGCACCGCCGCCACGAGCGCGATGCACGCGCTCGCGGCCAGCGCGGCCACACGCCTCAGTGCGCAGAGAAAGCATGCGCCCCGCAGAGTTCCCGCCGTCGTTCCCGAGCCGGCTCTCGACATCTGCTGTCTCCTTCTCTGATTTCCGCCGCTTCGCGCTGGCCATCGAAGTCAGCGCGCGCTTCACCTGCGATCGAGCGCACGCCCCGCGCGACGACGCAAGGCACCACGATGCAACCGCGCCCTCGTTCGGCCCACGCGGCGCGGCATTTGAACCCGAGCGCCCGAAGCCGCGCAAGACCCCGCGCCTGAAATGGCGCGAATCACTACGCTGCCTGCCAGGGTCGCGCGCCGACTTCCGTCGGCGCCGAGGGCTCACGCAACCGAGGATCGCAATCCATGACCAACCGATCGCAGACCGCGGCTTCCGCTTCCACGCAGCTTGTTGCGGTGCTCGCCGCAAGCATGGCGCTTCTCCCCACGGCGTGCTCCGAATCGCTCTCGGGTACCGCGCCAAAGACCACCGCTGTGCCCGAAGCCGCCGCCGCGCCTGCGCCCGCCGATGCTCCCGATGCTCCTCCCTCGAACATGAACACCGCATCCAACCCAGACGCGGGCTACGCGATCGAGCACGACCCCGCGTGGACCGTCAAGGTCGAGGGGCCTTCGATCGTGGCGATGCCGACCACGACGCCCGCCGATCCCGGAAACCCCGAGTTCTACGGGTTCAGCGCCGTGCCGTGGACCGGCAAGGGCACGCTCGCGGATGCGCGCGACGCAGAGGCGGCCGTGCGCCTTCTGCTTGCAGACGCGCCCGGAGTGCGCAGGGACGGTGGCGTCGAACAGGTGGGCGACGGCGGGATCCTCGTCCGCTGTTCAGGCGATGCAAACGGCCGTCCGATGCGCATGTGCCTGTTCGCGCGCGTCGTGGACGCGAAGCTCGTGGGCCTTGTCGTGCTCGGCGACGACGCCACCATGACGGCGCGCGAGCAGACGGCGCGCACCCTGTTCGCCACGCTGCGCCGTTCGGAAGTGCGTGCCCCCGCTCCCGGCGGCGTCGCCGCGGCCGACCTCGCGTTCGCGGGCCGCTGGAGCAGCGACGAGGTCCTGTCGTCGGGCGGCGGCTTCGGATTCGGCGGCGACGCGTCGATGGTGACGCAGCGCATCCTCGAGCTCGCGCGCGACGGAACCTTCACGCTCGGCTCGCGCTCCGCGGGCGGAGGATCGGGCTCGACCTTCGAGTCGGGCCTGTCGGTCGATGCCCGCGGCCAGTGGCGCATCGAGCGCTCGGGCGGCGCGACCTACCTCGTGATGCGGGGAACCGACGGCAGCAGCGACCGCGTGCGCTGCACGATCTACGAAGGACAGCTCGTGCTCGGCGAGTCGGGATCGCGCAAGTTCTTCGCGCGGCTGAACTGACCGGACCCGTTCAGGCGTTCGCGCGCTTCGGCAAGAAGACGCTGAGCGCGGTCGCGAGCGCAAGCGTTCCAAGCACGATCACGAGCGACAGCGTGGTGTCGATCTTGATGCCGTGCTTCGGCTCGAGGCCCACCACATCGAGGTAGGGCGGCACGCTCAGAAGCAGCAGCTTCACGCCCACGAACGCGAGGATCAGGATCAGCGCGGGCTTCAGGAAGCGGAACTTGGCGATCAGCGCGGCAAGGCAGAAGTAGAGCGCGCGCAGGCCGAGGATCGCGAAGATGTTGCTCGTGAACACGATGAACGGATCGGGCGTGATCGCGAAGATCGCGGGGATCGAGTCGACCGCGAACACGAGGTCGGTGATCTCGACGAGGATCAGGGCCAGCATGAGCGGCGTGATCGCGTACCGGGCCGCGAGCGATCCGGCGGGCGGCGGGTCCTGCACCTGCTTCCCCGCCTTCGGGTCGGTCGAGTAGGTCGGCGGCAGCGTCCGCCGGGTGATGAACCGCTGCCCGTCGTAGAAGTCGACCGTCGGCAGGAACTTCTTGCAGAGCTTCACCGCGATGTTCTGCGAGGGGTCGTCGTTCCCCTTGATCAGGGCCATCTTGAGCGCGGTCAGCACCAGGAAGGCGCCGAACACGATCAGAATCCACTGGTACTTCATGATCAGCCCCGCGCCGAGCCCGATCATGCCGCCGCGCATCAGGAGCGCGCCGATGATGCCCCAGAAGAGCACGCGGTGCTGGTACTTGGCGGGAACCGCGAAGAACGAGAAGATCAGCGCGATCACGAAGATGTTGTCCATCGCGAGCGACTTCTCGACCACATATCCGACGAGGTACTGCTTGGCGGCATCGGCGCCCGAAACCTCGCCCGTCACGATGAGCGGCTGCTCGGGCACCGTTCCCGCGAGCTCGTGCTCGTTGTACATGGGCGTGTTCAGGCCGAGCCCGAGCCAGTTCTTCTCGTAGGCCTGGTAGACGAACGCCGAGAACGCGATTCCGCAGGTGAGCCAGACCACCGACCAGGTGGCGGCCTCCTTCATCGACACCTCGTGGGCCTCGCGGTGGAACACGCCGAGGTCAAGCGCCAGGAAGAGCACCACGAGGCCGATGAAGGCCACATACGCCCACACCTTCAGGTCGGCGGGGTTCGACGCGGTGTCGGCGAGAAGAAGGCAGAGGTCGGTCATGGGGGCGCGGATCCTAGTGCGGCCGCGCGCTACGACCGCCCGAAGGCGCGTCGAAAGTCTGCGCGCGCAAAAAGACAGCGCCCCGCGCGAACGCGGGGCGCTGGAACGATCGACCTTCAGGCCTCAGTTCGGGCCGCAACCCGGGCCGGGGAACGGCAGGTTGTAGCAGGTGCCCATGATGCAGAAGTCCACGGTGCACGCGTCGCCGTCGTTGCAGTCGGCGTTGGTGGTGCAGCCCGAGGCGCCGCACGGGCCCCAGCTCATCAGGACCTCGAGGATGTCCTGAACATCCACGATGCCGTCGCCGTTGGCGTCGCCCGCGCACTTGCTGGTGCACTGCCAGTCGCTGAGGACGATGAGCAGATCCTGCACATCGACATTCGCGTTGCCGTCGAGGTCGCCGGGGCAACCGTCGCCCGCGCTGGCCGCCGCGCAGAGCGCGAGAGCCGCCGTCGCCATCACAAACTTCATCTTCATGGTGGACTCCTTCTGTTCGAGGGGACTACACGCCGCGGTGAAGGCGATGGAACGCCCGAAGCCGCGGTCTCTGGACCTGCGAAGGCTAACACCGAGCGCCGCTCGTCCAAGGCTGTCTCTGGGGAAACTGGGCATTTTCAGGTTCGCGGCGGCCCGAACAGGCAAGATCTCGGCCCGAGTGCGCGGCTGAGCGCTGCGACGCAGCGGCATTCGTCATCGCCGCTCTCTTCCGAACACGAACGCGCCGCCCGCGAACGCGCAGACTTCCCCGCAGAAGCGGGCGCCACCCGCTTCTAGGTTTCGATCGCACCGTGCAGTCGCGCGGGCCGGGCCCCGTGGCCCGACACTTCACCGCCGAGCCCATCGGGCCGGAGCAGGAGGATTCGATGAGACGAGAGACAACCGTCCTCGCGGGCGCTGTCGCCGTGGCCGCAGGTTGCTGCGCCGCGCTGGCCGCGCAGGATTCGCTGGTGGCGCCGCTGCCATCGTGGCGCAAGATCGCCAATTCGAACTCGCAGATCCCAGGCAGCGCGCAGCGGTTCGGAAGCTTCAACCAGCCCGCGGTGAACCGCCACGGGGTGGTGGTGTTCCGCGCGCGGTCGACGGGCGAGTCGCAACCCATCTCGGGCGTGTTCATGCGCCGCATGGCCTCGGCGGACCAGCCCATCGAGGCGATCGCGCTGCGCGCCCAGGAAGTGCCGCAGCCGAACAATGTCGAAAGCCCGCCGGGCAGCGGCGAACTCGCGGGTTTCAACGAGTTCCCGTCCATCCCGCGCATCGACGCCGACAGCGAGCTGGTCGGCACGCGCGGCAACTCGATGCCCGTGTGGGAGTACCTGCTTCCCGACGGCAGCGAGACGCGCGTCGGCACCACGGGCGTGTATGCGTGGTCGGGCGGCGAGCTCGTCACCGCGCTCTCCGCGCTTGGCGCCGTGTCCGACCCGATCACGGGCGAGCCCACCTTCCCCGAGTACTCGGTTCCGGGGGCTCCGATCGGAACGCGGTTCGATGTGTTCCCAGGCTCCCCCGCCATCGCGAACGGACGCTTCGTCGTGTCGAAGGGCAACTGGACCGATCCCGACACGGGCCTGGGCAAGACGGGCGTGTTCGTCCGCGACATCGCGGCGCCCCACGCGCCGCTCGCCATGCTTGCCTCGAGCGACACAGACATTCCGGGCCAAGGGCCGGTCAAGGTGCCCGTGAAGTTCGGATCGACCGCGCCGCCGTCGGCAGCCGACGGATACGCGGTGTTCCTCGCGGTCGACAGCGAGGATGCTCCGACGATGGGAGGTCTCTACGCGGCGCCCCTGAAGGGCGAGCCCGCGCTCGAACCGCTCGTCCTGATCGGCGATCCGATTCCAGGGGCCCAGGACAGCGAGTCGTTCACGCGCCTCGGCGAAGCCGTGGCGTTCGACGGTCGACACATCGCCTTCTGGGGCGCGTGGGGCAGCCAGATGCGCGAGATCACGCTCAGCTGCCCTGAGGACGGAAACCCCGACCTGATCGCGTACTGCCACGAGCAGCACCCGCAGGGGTTCACGGTCGAGGTGCCGGTGCATCAGGGCGTGTTCGTGACCGACATCGTCACGGGCGCGACGACGATGGTCGCGCAGACGGGATCCGATGCGGGCGACATCAGCGACTTCGTGTACTGGAACTTCTCGGGGCGCGTGCCCGGCACGGCGGAGGGCGACGACGATGGCGAAGCCGCCCGCTGGCGCAGCGCGACCTTCCTCGCCGTCGAGAGCGATCTTGCGTTTGGCGGCAACGGCAGCGGCTTCCGCGTGGGGTTCAAGGCGAGCGTCGGCGAAACGCAGGCGATCTATCTGTTCGATGGGCCGGTCGGCACGCCTCCCGAAGCGGTGGTGAAGACGGGCGACGCGGGTCCATCGGTCGATGCCGAGGCGCCCGCGGGTTCGGTCGTCACCGCGGTCGCGATCGAGCGCGAATCGCTGCGCGACGGCTGGTTCGTGGTCGCGGTCTCGATGCTGGACGAGGCGACGGGCGAATCCTGGGCCGGCATCTACTCGGCTGGAACGCGTCGCACCGCTGGCGACTTCGACGGCGACGGTGCGGGCGATGTGTTCTGGTACAGCCCTGTGGCGCGGCGTGCGTGCTTCTGGCACATGGATGGCATCATCGCGTATGCAGGCGGATACACGACGGTCGACCCCACCGCCGACCTCGTGGGCCAGCGCGTGGCCGATCTTGACGGCGACGGCAAGGTCGATGTGCTCTGGCGCGACTCGCGCACGAACGCGTTCCACGCGTGGCTTCTCGACGGGCCGACCGTGCGGGCCGCGGCGACGATCTCGGGCGCCATCGATCCATCGTGGCAGCTGATCGCCACGGGCGACCTCGACGGCGACCATCGCGACGACCTCGTGTTCCGCAGTTCGCGCACGGGCGAGGTCCGCGGCTGGCTGATGGACGGTCTGGTCAAGGCCGCGGGCGGCCACATCGGCGACAGCGCGGGGCTCGAGTTCTGCGGCTCGGGCGATTTCGACGCCGACGGGAACATGGATCTCCTGTGGAAGTCGGAGAACGGCGCGTACTGGGGCTGGACGCTGCGTGGGCTTTCGATCACGGCCGGCCTTCCGATCGCCAACGCCAACCCCGTGTCCGAGCGCTGGCGCGTGGCTGCGATCGGCGACACCGACGGCGACCTGCGCGACGATGTCGTGTGGTTCAACGAATCGGCGGGCCTGGTGGCGGTCTGGCGCATGCAGGGGCTGCGCCGCATCGAGGGCGGGCTGGTGGGCGAGCCTGTCGACAGCGCGTGGTCGATCGTGCTCGCCCGCGACTTCGATGGCGATGGCCGCGACGACCTTCTGTGGCGCAACGCCGACGACGGCGGCGTGGCCGCGTGGCTGATGCAGGGCCGCACGGTGAACGCCGCGGAGTTCCTGCGCTCGGCGCCCCTCCACTGGAAGCCGCTGCCCTGACGGAGTTCGGGTGGCAACGCACGACGGCCCTCGCGATGTCGCGAGGGCCGTCGTCGTTGCACGAGTGATCGCCGTCAGCGCCTGCGGCCGGGCTGCGGTCGCCTGCCACCGTACGAGGCCGGCGCTGGCTGGCCGCCTCCCTGCGAAGCGCGCGGCTCGGCGCGCCCCTCGGCCGAACGGCCTCCCGATGCAGGATGCGCATGGCGCTGCGGCTTTCCGCCCTCGCTGCGCGGCTCGCCGCGCGACTTCGGATGGTTGCCCGCCTTCGGGCCGCGACCGCCGCGCGAAGCCGTCGCCGCACCGCGGCCGGCTCCGTTGCCGCGAGAGCCCTGCCGCGCGCTGTGCTCGTTTCGGGGCTCGTTTCGGGGCTCGCGACGCATCTCGCGCGCCTCGGAATCGCCATGCTCCTGCATCGACTCGCCATCCGCGAACGCGCCGGGCTGGTCCGACGGCATCGGAAGCTCCTTCGGCATCTCGCGCCGCGGAATGGTGATGCGCGTCAGCTTCTCGATCGAGCGCAGCAGGTCGCGCTCCTCGGTGTCGCAGAACGAGATCGCCACGCCCGACGCGCCTGCGCGCGCGGTGCGTCCGATGCGGT
The DNA here is from genome assembly GCA_046074745.1 of Planctomycetota bacterium. Classification (GTDB taxonomy): domain Bacteria; phylum Planctomycetota; class Phycisphaerae; order Phycisphaerales; family SM1A02; genus QWPT01. Next base: position 12,811 of record JBJTOV010000436.1, read on the forward strand.
GCACATAGGCCTCGGGCTCCATGGGCAGGTCGTAGTTGAAGACATGCGTGATGCCGTCGATGTCGAGGCCGCGCGCCGCGATGTCGGTCGCAACGAGCAGCGGCACGCGGCCGCCGCGGAACGCATCGAGCGCGCGCGTGCGCTGGTTCTGCGCCTTGTTGCCGTGGATCGCCTCGGAGCGGATGCCGAAGCCCTTCAGCTTGCGCACCAGCTTGTCGGCGCCGTGCTTCGTCTTGCTGAACACCACCGCGCGCTCCACGCCCTCGGTGTTCACCAGGTGCGCGAGCAGCGCCAGCTTGTGCTGCTTCAGCACGAAGTACAGCCGCTGGTCGATGCGCTCGACCGTGGTCGCAACGGGCGTGACCGCGACCTTGACGGGCTCGAACAGGATCTGCCGCGCGAGCAGCTCGATCTCCTTCGGCATGGTGGCCGAGAAGAGCATGTTCTGGCGCTGCGCGGGCAGCGCGGCAACGATGCGCTGGATGGGCTTGATGAAGCCCATGTCGAGCATGCGGTCGGCCTCGTCGAGCACGAGGAACGACACATCGCGCAGGTCGACGAGCTTCTGCTCCATGAGATCGATGAGGCGCCCGGGCGTGGCGACGAGCACATCGACGCCCTGGCTGATCGCGCGCACCTGCTGCCCCTGCCCGACGCCGCCGAAGATGACGGCGTGGCGGAGCGGCGTGTGGCGGCCGTAGTTCGCGAAGCTCTCGCCGATCTGCGCGGCAAGCTCGCGGGTGGGCGAAAGCACGAGCGCCTTGGGGCGACGCCCGACGGGCAGGCGAACGCGCGGATCGTGGCCGCCGAGCAGTCGGTTCAGGATCGGCAGCGCGAACGCGGCGGTCTTGCCCGTGCCGGTCTGCGCGATGCCGAGGAGGTCGCGGCCCTTCAGCGCGGGAGGAATCGCCTGCGCCTGGATGGGCGTCGGGGTCTCGTAGCCTTCGGTGACGAGCGCGCTGAGGAGCGCGTCGTGCAGCGCAAGCTCGCGGAAAGCGGGCGTGGCTGAGGGCCCCGAGGTTGCGGGGTTCGCGGATTCAGTGTTTGAGGCCGCAGGGTTTGAGGCCGCAGGCTTCGTGGCTGCAGGCTTCGTGGCTGCGGGCGCAGACTTCGCGTGCGCAGGCTTCGTGGCTGCAGGCTTCGTGGCTGCAGGCTTCGAGGCTGACGAATTCGGGTTGTCGGAGCGGGCGGACGGATTGACGGTCTTCACGAGAGACAAAAACCTTCCGAGCCGCGGCAGAAATCGGATGCCGGGCCCTTGCGAGGGCTGTTCACGCGTCCAAGGCTTGGTCCCAGTTTGGGGCCGGTGGAACGGGAATGCCGAGTGGCGCGCGGGCTCGCTTCCGATGCGATTTCCGCGCTGCCGGCTGATTCCCAGAGAGTCGTCGGACCACTGTGTCCGAGCTGAGGTCACCGGCTGAAGGCTCGGATGATAGCGCAAGCGACCGTGCTATGCCGCGGAATCGCTCGGATTCGGCGGATTCGCGGCCCTTCGCGACGCGAGAAGCCCCCGCATGCGCCAGGAATGCACGGAAAGGGCCACCAGCGCGGCCGCGCCCACGACCTCGACCGCGACATGCGCCGAGAACACCGTGATCACATCGAGCCGCCTCTCGGACGCGATGCGCGCATCGCGCAGGAGCGCATCGGGGCCGATCGCGGCCGCGACCTCGCGCCCTGCGAAGGCCGCGACTGCCGCGACCACGGGAAGCAGCGCCACGATGATGCCCAGCAGCGGCGCCACATCGCGCAGCGTGCGCTTCGGCCGCGCGCCCATGCGGCAGCACGCGGCGAGCAGCAGCCCGAGGCCGAGTCCCATCCACCATGTGGCCGCGAAGCCCCACGCGAACGCGAGCGCGTTGGGCGACTCGCTCTCGATGATCCTCGGGTGGAGGACGGTGAAGTACTCGGGCGCGATGCGCACGGTGACATGGTCGTGCGCGATGCCGTACGCGATCGCAAGCGCGGTCACCGCGAGCACGATGCGCAGCGCGCTCACTGCACCATCCTCTTCGGAGGAAGCATGGCGAGCTTCACCGAACCCGCGCGGAACGCGGCCTCGCCGCGCGAGGCGCGCAGCTCGAGCACGAGCTCGACATCGGCGGTCTCCTCGGCCACCTCGAACTCGAACGCAAGCGCGCGCTCGCCCGATTCGACCGCGGCCTCGCCGCATGCAAGCCCCGAGATGCGAACTCCCGCGCCCGTGCACGGCTGGCCCTCCTCGGCGAGCGCCCCCACCGCCTCGGTGCGCACGATGGCCTCGAGCCGGTAGCGGCCGCGCGACAGCAGCACGCCGCGGCGGAAACCCGCGATGCAGCGGCCCGCAGGCCCGCATTTCACGCGATACCAGCGGCCACCTTGCCCCTCGGCGACCTCGACCAGCGCGTCCTCGACCTCGGACATCGGATGCCATCCGTCGATCGTGCGCTCGCGGCCAGGCTTCAGGTCGAGCGGCTTCGGCTCGGGCGCCTTCGCCTGCGCGCGCAGGCTCTGCTCGCGCGCCACCACGCGCTCGACGAACTCCCTCGCGCGCGCCCCCTGCTCCTCGGCCGCCGCCGCGTCGAACGCGCGCATCGCGCGGCCCACGCGCGCCTCGACCTCCTCGAGCGCAGGAAGCAGGCGTTTCGCCGAGAAATCCGCGAGCAGGCGCTCGACCTGCCGGCGGTACTCCTTGCGCCACGCGGGGTTCTTCATCACCGACGACGCCAGCATGCCGCGCGGCATATCGAGCACCGTCGCGGCGGGATCCTGGAAGCACTGGTCCATGCCGTGGAGCAGGAATCGCGCCTTCGGGCCGCTGCGCGGAATCGCGCCCGCCTTCGGGGCGGGCTTCCCCTCGAAGTACAGGCGGTAGTTGTTGCTGTTGTACGAGTAGCCGTCCCAGTGGCCGAGCATCGCCTCGAGCGCCATGAAGCGCACGAACTGCGGCACATCGACGAGCCGCTCGATCGCGTCCCAGCGCCGCTGCATGTCGGGGTCGCGGCACGCGTCGGCCAGCGCGCGCAGCTCGGCGCGCGCCGAGGCCTCGTCGCCCTCGTCGAGCTCGAGCTCCGCGTCGATGTCCTGGCAGAACCCGCCGTCGTACAGGTTGCCCGATGCGTCCTTGAAGTTCCGCGCAAGGAAGTGCTCGTCGAACGACTCCTTCAGCACATACACGCCGAGGTCGCGCCCGTTCACCACGAGCCGCGCGTGGGTGACGCGCGTGTGCGGGTAGCCCGCCTCGCGCAGGATGGCCGCGCAGGTCCACTCGGAGAGGAGCGACGGATCCTGCACCGAGTTGTTCAGATGGAACTTCTCGAGGCCCTTGAACCGCGGCGATTCGCCGAAGCGGTCGACATCGACCGTGAACGCGGGGCGCTCATCGAACCCCTGGAAGCTGCCCGCGGCGCCCTTCAGCTTCACGCCCGCCGCAGCCGAGGCCACCGCGCCGTCGGCATGCAGCGTGCATCGCGCATACGCGCGCGGATCGCGGCGCAGCGCCTCGACCATGTCGTCGGCGATCTCGAGCCTGATCGCGGGAATCTCGCCCTTCCGGAAGAACGCGTCCGACTCGTCGCGCGCCTGCTTCGCCGCCGCAGGCGAAGCGAGCGCGCACAGCGTCGCGACGAGCGCCACCATGCTGCGGATTCCCATCGAGATCGAGCGCTGCTCCCGTGCCACGGAGCGCACGATAGCGGCCGCGCGCGGTATTCTGCTTCTCGTGTCCGCTGCCGCGCCGTCGATCGTCGGCAACAAGCCGAGCTTCGTGTTCAGGTACCTCCTGAAGCGCGCGCGGCTCGGCTGCACGCTCCTCGGCGGCCGCCCCGCGGTCACCTACGCCGCCTACCGCACCGCGAGCACCGCGATCCACCATGCGATCCGCGCGGCGGGCGTGGGCGTCGCGCTCAAGGCGCACATGCTCGCGCCCGCGAACCTCGTGCCGCGCGTCGCCGAGCGCCATCGGTTCAGCGACGCGCAGTCGAACCTGCCGAGGAGCTGCCATGTCGGCGACTGGGCCGTGCGCCTCGGCGTGATCGAGCCCCGCCGCGAGGCCGACTTCGTGGTGTCGATCCGCGATCCCTGGTCGGTGGCGCACAGCATCTTCGTGCTGTCCGCGGCGCGGCTCGAGCCTGAGATCGCGGCGCTGGCCGCCGCAGGCGACAGCGTGTCGCGCGCGCGCGCGGTCGACCTTGCCGAACGGACCATCTACGGCGCGTTTCCGCGCGAACTGATGCCGCGCTGGATCCGCGACGACCTCGCGCCTGCACTCGGATGGAACCCGTTGTCCGCACCGTTCGACGCCGATGCGGGGGCCGACGCCTACGAGGTCGGACCGTGGCGCGTGCAGCTGATGCGCGCCGACCTCTCCGACGGCCGCAAGTCGGAGTCGCTGCGGCGGTTCCTTGGGCGGCCGTCGATCGCGGTCACGCGG
>JBJTOV010000437.1:0-3686 GCA_046074745.1 Planctomycetota bacterium
GGGCGAGAAGGCGAGCGTGGGGTTCTGACGACGCGTGTCGGCGGCGATCGATTGATGGCACGAGCTTGATGCCACGAATCCGATGCCACGAATCCGATGCCACGAATCCGATGCCACGATTCAGTTGATACGACGAATCGATCAAGAATCCCAGGGCGCGCTCCGAGAGGGGCGCGCCCTGTCGCTTGCGTCGCGAGCCCTGCGGCGGCAGGCTAGCCCACGCGGGGTTCGGCGGGCTTCGCCTCGGGGGCCTCGATGGCGGCGGGCGCCGACTTCGACTCGACGCTCTCGCGCGTCGGCACGGGGCGCCCTGCCTTCTCGGCGATCCATGCGGCGAGCGGCGCGGGCGCGGGGTGGGCGACGGCGCACTCCTCGAGAATCGCGTAGGCGGGAAGCGGGTCCTTGCTCGATGCAAGCGCCTCGAGCGCGGCGAGCCAGCGGGTGCGGGGCTCGTCCTCGAGCGCGGCCTCCCAGCCGCAGTACTCGGAGAGCGGCTCGCCCTCGAGGATCACCGCGCCGAAGAACGACTCCTGCCGCTGCGATGGCAGCGACCAGACCGCGTAGTACGGCGCGTTGTAGGGCGCGTAGCGGTACTGCGACTCGTAGAAGTCGCCCTTGAACTCGACGCGCTTCGTCTCGTCGTTCCAGCGGCCGTTGGTCATGAACGGCTTCGCGCCCGTGTCGAGGATCACGGTGGCGTCGGTGACGCCGGGCCGCGACAGGGTTCGGAAGCCGAAGGGCGGCGGCAGTTCGAAGTCCCACACGCCCTTCCGGATGTCGGCCTTGACCGACTCCTCGATCGCGGGCGACTCGAGCACGATGTCGCGGTACTCGCGGCTGAGCTTCGTCCACAGCACGAAGTTGACGGCCACGGGCACGAAGTCGGCGAGCTTCATGTCCTTGCGCTCTGGTGCGAAGCGCTGCACCACCCGCTGCAGCGCGGGGGTGAAGAGCTTGGTCCCCGCCCAGTCGCGCTCGCGCTTGGTCACATTGCCGTTCAGAGCGAGCATCTGCACGCCTGCGAGCTCGTCGGCGGTCAGGAATCCGCGCTCGGCCATCATGATCGCGAGCGGCTGGAAGACCTGGATGCGGAACATCTCGTCGTCGGTGCGGGGCGCGAAGTCGTTGCCGCGGCGCGGCGCGGCGCCGATCCGCTGGGCCTGCACCACCGCCTGCATGCCCGAGTACATGACATAGAGGTCGGAGGCGAACGGGATCATGTCGCCCTCCCACCACGAGCGGAACTCGGCGCGGCGCGCGTCGTCCTTGACCTCGCGCAGCTCGATGTAGCGGCCGAACAGCCTCATCCACAGGATGCCGCTCTCGACGCGCTGGCGGTAGGCACCCCACTCCCCGCGCCGCTCGGCGAACTGCTCGAAGTACGAGCGGCTCGATCCGAGCGCCGAATCGATGCGCCCGATGGCGCCGCGGTTGCCGATCTCGGACGGCATGGCGTTCTCGGCGAAGGTTCCCGTGAACTTCCTTCCGAGCGACTGGTCGGTCTCGCCCTTCGATCGGTACGCCGCCTCCACCGCCTCGAGCGCTCTCGACGAGGTGTCGTTCGTGGCGAACACCCGCGACGCGGTGTCGCCCTTCGCGTCGATCTCGACGCGCACCTTGCGGTTCTGGCACGCGGCGGCCGCAGGCAGCAGCGCGGCGAGCGAGAGGACGACGGCGGCGCGGACGGTGAGGCGCATGACGGAAGGGTAGCGCGCCGCCTCGCGCGTCGGAAGCCTGCGCCGACGGATCCGCGCGCGCCCCCCTGCGGGTAGCCTTCCCGCTTCCAGCCTTGAGCCCCGAACCGACAACCCCGCGCAGGCACGACGCCTTCGCCGCGATGCGCGAGCCGAACTACAGGTTCTTCGCGTTCGCCTTCGTGGCGTCGAGCATGGGGCTGCAGATGCTGTCGACGGCGATCGCCTGGGAACTGTGGGAGCGCACCGAGGACGAGTTCATGCTCGGGCTCGCGGGCCTGGCGCGCGCGCTGCCCGTGATCGCGCTCACGCTGCCCGCAGGCACCCTGGTCGACCGTGTGGATCGGAAGCGGCTGCTCGCGATCACGCAATGGGGGTTCGCGCTGGTCGCGCTCGCGCTTGCGTTCGCGAGTTCGAGGCACGCCCCCGTCTGGGTGTTCTTCGCGCTGCTCATCCTCTCGGGATGCGTGCGCAGCTTCAACGCGCCGAGCCGAGGCGCGCTGCTTCCATCGCTGCTTCCGCCCGAGCGCTTCGAGAACGCGATCGCGTGGCAGTCGGGCTTCTTCCAGTTCGCCGCCGTCACCGGGCCGCTGATAGCGGGCGTGGTGATCACGAGCATGGCGGGCGCGTGGGCCGTGTATCTGACGACCGCGGCGCTTTGCCTTGGTGCGGGTACGGCGGCGCTCTTCCTGCGGCCGCGACCCGTGGTGCGCACGGGCGCTCCGCCGCGGTTCCGCGACATGCTGGCGGGTGCGCGGCACATCTGGCGCGAGAAGACGATCCTCGGCGCGCTCACGCTCGACCTACTGGCGGTGCTCTTCGGCGGAGCGACGGCGCTGCTTCCCGTCTACGCCGACATGCTCGGCGTCGGGCCCGTCGGGCTCGGCGCGCTGCGGGCGGCGCCGTATGTCGGCGCGTTCGCGATGGCGGTTTGGCTCGCGGCCAAGCCGACCTTCCGGCATGCGGGCGCGGCGCTTCTCTGGAGCGTGGCTGGGTTCGGGGTGTGCATGATCGTGTTCGGGTTCAGCCAGTGGCTCTGGCTTTCGATGCTCGCCCGCGCGGTGAGCGGCGCTCTCGACAACATCTCCGTGGTCATTCGCCACACGCTGGTGCAGATGCGCACTCCCGACGAGATGCGCGGCCGCACGACCGCGGTGAACACCGTGTTCATCGAGTCTTCGAATGAAATCGGCGCGTTCGAGTCGGGGCTGGTCGCCAAGCACTTCGGCCCCGTGTTCTCGGTGGTGAGCGGCGGCATCGGCACGCTGCTCGTGGTGGGATTCGTCGCGTTCGCGTTTCCCGCGCTGCGTGGCATGCGCACGATGACCGAGACGAAGGACGATGTGCGGCGCGCCGAGTACGAGGAGGAAGAGCACCGTCGGCTCGGACCCGAGGGCTGAGTGGGCGCACGGGTGGTGGCGTGGCGTTATGCGATGTGATGTGATGTGACGCGATGCGATATGGCGTTATGTGGCGCGATGCGGTGTGGCATGACGCGGCGTGACGCGACGATTCGTGGCGCGGTGTGGCGAGGCGTGACGCAACGCTTCGCGGCGCGGAATGGCGTGATGCAGCGAATGCGGCTGTCACCGCGTGGCGTGGAGATGTCGCAGCACGCGCAGCCGTGAAGCCGAGCGCTACTTCACTCCGTCGGCCGGGGTCGAGCGGCTTGGTTCCGCGCCAGTGCTGGTGGACGCCGGAGACGCCGATGGTGCGGCAGGCACCACGATCGTCGACGGTGCGCCCGCCTGCGCGGCGCGTGTTTCCTGGAGCAGCGGGCGGTTGGTTCCGATGGCGCCGCCGCATCCCGGCGCGGCGATCGCCGCGAACGAAGCCGCGGCCAATGCCGCGACGCGGAAGAGGCGAGCCACAGGACGGTTGCCCGACACGGACGGAGTCATGGCGGAAGCGTAGCGAATCCCGCCGAAGCGGGCTTCACGCGCCGCGAGAGCGTCACGCGCCGCGAGAGCGTCACGCGCCGCGAGAGCGTCA
>JBJTOV010000438.1:0-4043 GCA_046074745.1 Planctomycetota bacterium
GCCCGCCGCACGCTTCAGGAGCGGGTTCCGCTCGCGCGCGAAGATCGCCTGCAGGTCGTCGATAGCGGCCGCGGGCTCGTCACTCGCGCGCATGCGCGCAGCCCGTTGTTGAGGAGGTGCGTCGCGAAGCTGTGACGGATCGTGTGCGGCGAGATGTCCGGGTCCAGGTTGGCCTCGACGAGGTACTTCGCCACCTTGCGGCGCACCGAGCGGCTCGACAGGCGCGAGCCGTGCTTGTTCACGAAGAGCGGCGAATCCGTGCCCGACTTCAGGCCCGCCGCGCGCATCTCGGCGTCGAGCATGTCGAGGTAGTGGCGCAGGCTCTTCAGCGCGTGCGCGCCCAGCGGAACCAGGCGCTCGCGGCGGCCCTTTCCGCGGATCACGATGCACTCGTTGGTCTCGTTGAGGTCGCCGCGGTTGATCGCGACCACCTCGCTCACGCGGATGCCCGTCGAGTACAGCGTCTCGAGGATCGCGCGGTCGCGCGCGCCGAGGAGATCGGTGTCGTCGGGCGCCGACAGCAGGCGCTCGACCTCGTCGACGGTGATCGCCTTCGGAAGGCGGCGCGCCTGCTTCGGCGTGCGGATCAGCGTCATCGGGTTCGATGCGGTGAAGCCGCGCTTCTCGAGCCACTTGTGGAAGCTGCGCAGCGTGGCGATCTTGCGCGCCATCGTGGCCGGCGAGTAGTTCTGCTCGGCGAGCTTGGCCAAGAACCCGCGGATGCGCTCGACATCGCACGAGAGGATCGATCCCGTGATCGACGCCGGCGCGGCCTTCTTGGCCAGCGACGCATCGAGCGCGGCCTGCTCGGCCTTCATGTCGAGGCGGGTCTTCAGCTCGCCCTCGAGGAACTCCACGAACTGGCGAAGGTCGAGCCCATAGCACCGCGAGGTGTAGGGGCTGAACGCACGCTCATCGATGAGGTACGACAGGAAGCGGTCGACGATGGGGAGATTCTCGTTCATGGCTGTTTCCGTTTCAGCGCCGCGGGACGCCCGGGGTTCGGGTGCGGCGCGGATTCGTGCGTTCTGTCTTACGGCTATCGGTCTGAAGCCCTGCGTGGTTCAGCGTTTTTTTCGGTCATCAGGCCTTCTTCACTGCCGTCTTTTTCCTGACTGCTTCCGCGCGTCCATCGAACCCGCGGACGCGTGGACGCCCTCGAACGGCCCTCACTTCGCGTCCTGCGGCACTTTCTCGGCCCTTCCGTTCGGAAGCGGCACCCCAAGTCGGGCCGCCTCCTGCTCGAGCAGGTCGCGCACCAGGACGAATGCGCCGAAGCGCGCGAACAGGTCGATGCGGACCTCGTAGGCGCGCGCCCCCATGCCGCTGTCGGGCGCGGCGCGGCCGTTCGCGTAGCGCTCGAGCTCGAGCAGCGTTTCGTGGCTGCGTCCGTCGAACATGCGCGAAGCCTGCGAAAGCTCAGCGCGTGCAGCGCCTTCCGTTCCTCCCGCCGACTCCGCGGTCGGCATGGTCAGTTCCTTCAGATCGAGCGGCTTGCGGTCCGCGCCGCCTCCGGCCGAGAGCACCTCGACGGCAGCTCCGAAACGCAGCGGCTTGTACGGATCCCACTCGGTGACGCTGCCGATCACAAGACCATCGGCCTGCAGCGTGCGCATCAGAGTGTAGGCCTGCTTCAGGTCGCGAACGCCGTCCATTCCGAGCGAGCGCATGGCCGCGAGGGTCCGGTTGAGCGGCAGGCAGCGCAGTCCGTCGACCTGCTCGATCTCGGCCACGAACTGGTCGGCCACCGCGGCTCCGTCGACCGCCGACACGCCCGATTCGTTCGCGAACGGCACAACGGCCCACACGCGCTCGGTGTCGTAGGGCGCCTTCAGCATCAAGGGCTGGCGCAGGACAGGCTGGCAGCCGAAACCGCCGAGCACGGCCGCCGTGGCGCAGGCAAGGACAGGCAGAAGCCGCGCAAGGCGGCCCAACGAGGGGCAGAGGAGGCCGTTCGATCCCATGGTGGGGATATCGGCCGCAATCGCCGTGCCAGTGCAGGGGTGCGCCGTCAGTTCTGGTCGGTCGAGCCGCCATCGGTGCCTGCACCAGCAACCGAGGTCGGGCGAAGGAACTCAGGCGCGGGCGTGTTGGGTGCGGTCGCCGCAGGGGTGGCGGCCTGAGCGCCAGCCGCGCTCGTGCCCCGCTTCTTTGGCGTATTTGCAGCGATCGCGCCGCCTTCTGCGCCGTTCTTTACGCCATCAGCCGCGATCGCCCAGATGTTCTCAACACCATTCCGATTCGAGACAAAATAGATCCGCCCGTCGCCGCCCCATACGGGCTGCATGTTGCGGAACCGGCTGTTGGTAAGCCCGACGCGACCCGTGCCATCGACGTTCACGACCCAGATGTCCGACTGCTCGGGCCAGTCGCTGTCGCCCGCGGGGTTGACCACCGTGGTGAACACGATGCGCGCACCGTCGGGCGACCAGTTGGGCTGCAGCACGGCGGCGTTCTTCGAACTCACGATCTCGGTCGGGTTCATGCCCTCGCCGCGCACGATGTCGATCGTCCACACGCCGTACAGGCGCGTTCCGCGCTGCCGCGCGCGCTGGAACAGGATCGAGTCCTTCTCGGCGACCGGCGACCAGCGCGGCAGGAAGCCCTCGCACACGAAGGTGCGCACGCCGGGCGCGGTGCTGTCGACGATCCAGATCTCCCAGGTTCCCGTGCGGGCGTTCTTGCGGGAGAACGCAAGGCGCTTCCCGTCGGGCGCCCAGGTGGGCTGAACCTCGTCGTCGGCGTCGCTCGTGACCTGCGTGGGCGCGCCTCCCGACACGGGCATGATGAAGATGTCCCAGTTGCCGTTGCGGTTCGACGAGAACGCCACCGACGCGCCGTCGGGCGAGATCGCAGGCATGAGGTCGTCGCTCGGATCGGTGGTGAGCTGCGTCACGGTGCGCCCGTCGACCGACTTGCGGTACACATCGAAGGTCGGGCGGTGCTGCGTGGACGCGAACACCATGAAGGTGCCCGTTCTGTCGACATCGGGCGCGTAATCGCCGCCATCGGTCGCGAAACTGACCTGCGCGAGGTTGCCGCCGCCTTCGGTGAGACCGTTGTCGGAAGCCTTGCGCACATCGCCGTACACCCCGCCGAGCAGGCTGCCGCGCCGCGGCGCCGATTCGGCTCCCTGCGCAGGTGCACCACCGACCTCGTCGAGCGACATCGAGCTGTTCGCGGTCGATTGCGATGTGCCGGCGGCACCCGCGGTGGCGACGGTCGTCGAGGCCGCGCCCACGGTCGTGCGACGGGGCACCGACTGCGTGTCGGACGGGCCGAAAGTGGCGTCGGAAAGCCGCCGCACCGACGAACAACCTGCCGCCGACAGTGCGGCGACGGCGGTCACGAGCGCGAGGTGGACGAAGCGGTTCACCGTGGGCATAGGGCGACTCCTGCGGCCGATGACCGCTCCGTCCTATCGGCGGTTCGACGGCGCGGGTTGAACGGGCTGGAGGGCTTTCGCCGGCCACGCCGCGCCCGCGCCGCGGAATCGCGCGGAAACAGCCGCGAATCCGCGCCGCAAGCGTCGGAATTCGCCTCTGTCGGCTACCATGATCCCCCTTCGCGATTGCGTAGCTCAGTCGGTAGAGCAGCGGCCTTTTAAGCCGTAGGTCCTGGGTTCAAGTCCCAGCGCAATCAGTCGCGGCGATCCCGCGGCGCGCGAACGCAGATTTCCCCCCGGCGCCTCGTCCTTCCTCCGCATGCTCGTTCTACACGCTGTCTGGACTCGAGAACGGCTCCATGTCTGGGCCGAGGATTCGACCCTTCTCGAAGGTGCGCTGGCCATTGCCCGGGGAACCGCTGCCGACGGCGCCGCCTTGGCGCACAAACGATCTGGCTCGGGGCCCGAACAGGGGCGATCCGAGCGTGGGGAAACCGAGGGCGCGCGGCCTGAATCCGAGCATGGCTCGGCGGCCGATGCCTCCCATGCCCCCCTCCACGCTTCGCTTCATGCCTTCGCCGCCGACGCCGCGCGCCTGCGCGCCGCGCTGGTCGGGTCAGGGCTCCTCGCGGGCGACGACCTCGCCGCCGAGCATGTT
>JBJTOV010000439.1:0-4544 GCA_046074745.1 Planctomycetota bacterium
GGCATCGCGGCGGGTGCGTCGGCTCAGCGCGCGCGCGATCGACGCGAAGCGCGGCTCGACGAGCACGGGTTCGTATCCTGCCGAAAGCAGCGCGTCGAGCGCCCCATCGACCTCGCGGCGGTCCATTCCGACCAGAATGCGCTCCTCGCGGGCATCGCCTGCCTGCGCATGCGCTCCGGTCGCGACGGACGCCGCGACGATCGACTCATGCGAGATGCCGAGCCGCTCGGATGCCTCCCAAGCCACGGCATCGGCGGCATCCTTGTCGGAAAGCGGCGCCATGCGCGTCACCTGCATTCGGGCGACCGAGGCAGGAAGCCCGACCGTCACCTCGCGGCCGGCGAATCCAGCGCGTCGCATCGCGGCGAGAAGCGAGGTGGTGCGGCGAAGCAGGTCGTCGCTCGGCTCGGCGTCGGCCTCGGCGAACCGCACGGGCAGGTCCCGCGCGACGCGAACCTGCATCGCGCGCGGACGAACCGCGCCGAGATCGATCCCGATGGGACCGAACGATCGATGCCAAGGCATGCGCCACAGACCCATGAAAGCCTCCGCGCCCAGCCGTCAGGCCGGACCGTCGGTTTCGTCGGCCAACCCGCGGGGTCACTTTGGCACGATCAGTCGGGGTTTCGGGAATTCGCCGTATCTCGGGGCACGACCGCGCTCGCGCCAAGGCTCGGCTGCGATCAGCCGTTATCCGACAGTCGCGTCACGCGGATCTTGCCGGTCAGCGGAGCGATGTCGAGCCTGTAGGCGGCGTCGGGCGAGCGCAGCACCAACGAGCCGCCTGTTCCGGGTAGCCCGTTGCTGCCCACGGTGCCTCCGAGCTCGTCGAATGTGATCGCGCGGCCGCCGCTGTCGAGGTTCACCGATTCGATCACGACCGTGCGGTAGCGGTTCTGCTTCGTGAAGTCCACGATGTACCCGGACTGGAACTGCGCGCCTTGGAGCGGGTCGCTCATGTATTCGGCGGTCGCGGGGTCGTACGAGTCGTTCAGTTCCGTCTCGGCGATCTTGAGAAGGCACCAGCCCTTCCCATCCTCGAAGAAGTGAACGCGGCGGAACCCCTGGTTCGCAAGCGCATCGCTCTGCGCGAACGCCACATCGCTGATGAGCGCGCGGACCGCCGCCTGGGTGTCGAAGTCGCCGCGGCCCGAGAGGAACGGAATGAGCAGCGCCGCCGAGAGGCCGAGCAGGGCCACGACCATGATGAGCTCGATCAGCGTGTACGCCCGACGCATCATGTCCTGCTCCCGTGGAGGCCGCGCGAAACAGACGCGTCGATCACTGCGACTTCATCGCGTCGCGCAGCTTCTTGTAGTCGAGGTCGACCTTGATCTCATCCGCATTCGCGATCGACACCTTGGCGCTTCCCGAGCGCATCATGTCGCGCAGTCCGGCGACCTCGGCGCGGATCGCCTTGATCTCGGCCAGCATCTCGATCTGCCGAGCGGCTGGATCGAACGGATCCGACTGGCCCGCCTTGCCGGCGGCGCGGTCCTTGTCGAGTGAACTCTGGTCGGGCGGCGCAGCCTCGGCTCGGGTCGCGAGCGGTCCGCCCGATGTCGAGAAGGCGATCCACAGCGTCGTGCCCAGCAGGCACGCGTTGAGCAGGGTCAGCCCTGCCACGGAACGGGAGCGGGTGGTCGAGGCGTTGCGGTCGGTGGTGGTCATGGTGTGAGGCTCGTGCGAAGCGCGCGCGGCGAACGAACGCAACCGCCCTTCGAGTATCGGCACGAGCCGCGGCACGCCTGCGAAATCGGGGCACGGCCCGTGAAATCGTCGGCGATCCGAACCGCACGACCATGCCAGATCCTCGGTTGGCGACGGCTTCCTGTCATGCGCCGCGCGGTCGGAGCGCATCCGCGCCACGCGCACGCCGGTCACCAGCCGCCGACCTCGCCTTCCAGACCAGGATCCTGGCCGCTGTAGCGAACACCGAGCTTCTCGCCGTTCCAGGTCCAGGAGAAGTTTCGGGGGAGCTCAGGCCTTCTCGTCAGCAGCGCCCGATGCTCGAGCGTGTCGGAGCACAACGCGGCCCAAAGCCCCTGCACCCCTGACGCCTCCGGCGGCAGTGTGCCCTCCCAGCGCAGCTGGTAGACCTCGATCTGCCGCCTCACGATGGCGAGCTGGGCGCGCGCGGCATTCGCCTCTGCTTCAAGGGCGCTCGAGGCGGCCAGTTGCGTGACGACGGTCGCCAGAACGCCGAGAATCACGACGACGATCAACAGCTCGACCACGCTGAAGCCCTGCCGATCGAGCGTGCGGGTGCCGTGCGGATGCATGCTGCATCACATGCGACATCTGGCCCGCTCCCGCTGCGTGCGATGGCGCAAAAAGACGATTCCGCGCGTTTATGGCGCGCGGAATCGAAAGACATCGAATCTGGGATGGAACGATCACCAGCTGGCGGGATCGTCCGTGCCATCCGTCCACTCGCCAACCGTGCCGTTGTAGTCCACCGAGAACACCTGGGCCGGGGGAACCGCGTTGGGCGCATACACCCACACGAAGTCCTTCGGGGCGACGGGAGCCTTGGCCATGAACGGAGCCTCGGCGATGGTGTCGCCATCGAGGTCGCCCGGATCGGTCAGGGTGCCCACTGCGCCTTCGAACGGAAGGTTGTTGGTGCCGGCGGGCGGCAGCGTGCCACCGCTCTTGACCCGATACAGCTCGATCTGACCACGGATCGTCTGCAGCTGGGTCTTGATCGAGCTCTCCGTGGCCTCCTGCGACGCGTTCGTGAACTGCGGGATCACGATGGCGGCAAGGATGCCGAGGATGATGACGACGATCAGGATTTCGATGAGCGTGAAACCACGACGAATCGAGCGCTTGACTGACATGCTGGTGAGCTCCGTGACGCCTCGGACCACTGGCCCCAGGAACAGGTTCCCCCTGGGTTGCCTTCGCGACCGATCCGAGGCATTGGCCGGTCGCCGACTTTCTTGAGGCAGGATCCACGCGATCCCGCGTACTTGCACCATCCGTCCGACGCGTGCGCGCAGACGGTCCGACGCGGCAACCGCTCGGTCCGAGAGAACGCCGCACTTCGTGCGAACTCTCAGACATCGGCCGCCGCCGGGCTCACTGTGAGCGACACCCACCCTTCGGGTTCAATCGTCGACTACAGATGCCCATACAACTCGGTCATACGGCATCGGACGAAGAAGCCGCATTTCTGTACTTATGCAAAGGTAATGCCGTCAAACCTGACTGCCAAACGGAACCTGCCGTCCTGACGGAGATTACATCGTTCAACAAGACCAGTCGCGGGTCGACATGATGGTTCGCTGAAGCCAACGCTCACGCGCGTGCCGCGAGGCAGGGCTTTCTCGGACACTCCCGCAACCCACCACGGGCCTCCCTCGAGTTCGGACGCATCGACGACGGTTCCGAGAACAGTTCCGAGCGTGAGCATCGTGGCATTGCCCGGGATCGCCCAGCGCGTCGCGGCGCGGCGCTCGACGCGAAACGGCCGTCGAAGGTCCATGCGGACGGCTTCCACCGACGCACGCAGACCCTGCACGCACGACTCCAGATGCTGGCCTGACGACGGCTCGGTCGCGGTTTCCATTGGCGCTCGCTCGTCGGCACATAGCCCATGGCGGCGTGAAAAGAGCCCCGCGCGTCCGACGCGGTAGACTCGTCTCCATGGCCTTCGGCCTCACGCCCCCTCTTGCGCTTCCCGCAGGCACCGCAGTCGCGCGGCTTGCCGACGGAGAGGGGGCGCTGGCGGGGCTCGCATCGCTTGACGCGTCTTCGCTCGCCGCGGCCACCGCCGCGCTTGTCGATCAAGGGCTGTTCGCGTGCACGCCGCCGGGGCTGTTCGTGATCCGCGCCTCGCGCGACGGGCTGAGCCGTTTCGCGCTGCTCTGCGGCGGAAACGCGCCGAGCATCGAGTCTTCGGCCAGCGAGGCGCTGCTCGAACTCCTCAAGGCCGAGGCTCGCCAGCGCCCGTTCTTCCACGGAACCACCCGCGGCGGAACGACCTACAGCGGGTTCGTCGCCGCCGACACCGAGGCGATCCTGGCGTGCCTAAACGGGGCAGACCCGCAGCCCACGGGCCACGAACTCTGCGCCGTGTTCGCGGGCGAACCGTGGCACCTTCCCGCGGCGATCGCAGTTCCCGTCCCCACGCAACGCTGAGCCCCGCAACCCACCCGCTACCATCACGCCGTGACCACCATGACTTCCGCTGCGCAGAACCTCGCCCGCACCCTCCTGCCCGAAACGCCCAGCGCCGGGCGCGTCTACAACTTCTCGGCGGGCCCCGCGGTCATGCCCGAGAGCGTGCTCGAGTAGCTGCGCGAGGAACTGATCGATTGCCGCCGCGGCGGCATCGGCCTGCTCGAGCTGTCGCACCGCGGCGCGCTCTACGAAGACCTGAACAACGAGGCCGAGGCAGCCTGCCGCAAGGCGGCGGGCGTGGGCAGCGACTACGCGGTGTTCTTCATGCCTGGCGGCGCGACGGTGCAGTTCGGCCTGCTGCCGCTCAACTTCCTCGGCGAGAACGACACCGCCGCGTACATCGACACCTCGATCTG
>JBJTOV010000440.1:0-9604 GCA_046074745.1 Planctomycetota bacterium
TCCAGTTCGAACCGTAGCACCAGATCGCGCCGCCATACGCGCCGCCGCCGCTCGCGTAGTTCGCGTTGAAGGTGCAGTTCGTGAAGCTCTCGAACGCGTAGCCCCAGATCGCGCCGCCGTAGACTGCGCTGCCCGAGGTCGAGCGGACATAGTTCTCGACGAACTGAACACTCGTCATCGGTCCGCCGGTGCTGGTGCTGAAGCAGCGGATCGCGCCGCCGAAGCAGTCGCCCGAGCTGTTTATGCATCGATTCCCTTCAAACGCCGTGTCGGAGAGCATGCCCGTCGATCCACAGAAGGCGGCGCCACCCTCCGTCCGCGCCTGATTGTCGCGGAAGAGCGACTCGGACGCCGCGAACTGGTGGTCCGTGTAGACGGCGCCGCCACGATCATTGGTCGATGCGTTGCCGATGAAGTCGCAGTTGACGGCTGTCACCGCAGATCCCGAGGAGAGGGCGCCTCCGCGGCCGAACGAGGTATTCGAAGTGAATGTGCAGTTCGCCACGGACACCGAGCCTTCGGCGGCGAACGCACCGCCAAGCCCCGATGCGCAGGAGTTGGCCGTAAAGGTGCACCCCGAGATGTTCGCGCTGCTCGATGAGTAGAGGGCGCCGTAGTTTGCGGAGGTGCGATTTGACTCGAAGATGCAGGAGATCGCGGTGGTCGTGCCCGAGATGTGCGCGGCGCCGCCGTTCCGGGTGAAGGTGGTCGTTCCGCCCACACCGTTCGCAACGAACTGCAGGCCTGTGAGCTGGGCGCCGTTCAAGGCAACGATCGCGCCGCCTGAGGCGGTGCTGCCGAATGAGGACTGGGTCCAGTTCGCCTCGTAGCGCCCCGTGGTCGCGGTCAGCAGTCCGGCCGAGTGAATCGCGCCGCCGAATGCGCTGCTCGTCGCACGCGCGTTGTTGCGAAGGAAGTCGCAGCTTGCGATGGTGGTGGATCCGCCGCAGAAGATGCCGCCACCGTACGCGCTCAACGGGAAGCTCGGAATCGCATTGTCCACGAAGAGGCAGTTGCTGACATTGCCATTGCCGTTGTTGCAGATGGCGCCGCCATACGCAGCCGAGGCTGCCCCGGCCGAGCAGAGCGTGAAGCTGCACCCGCCGTACTCGCCGTTTGAGCCGTTGAAGACCGCGCCGCCGTATGCGAGTGTAGTTCCGCTGATCCCGCATGAGGTGAACGCGCATGTCTGGTATGCGCCGACGCCACCCGAATGCACCGCTCCGCCCGACGCTTCGTAGCAGTTCCCGATCGCGCAGCTGGCGAAGGTGCAGTTCGCGTATGCGCCGGACCCTTGCGCATAGACCGCGCCGCCGCGCGCTTCGCTGAAGCCAACGATCGAACCGGACACGAAGTCATTTCCCGTGAAGTTCGTGGGCGCCGTCATGAACACCGAGCCACCGAGCCCGGCTCCTTGCTGCGGCGAAAGCTGCTGGATGCTGTTCCCCGAGAAGTCGGAGCCCTCGATACTGCAAGGCGCCGTAAGCGCGTAGATCGCTCCGCCGCTGGCGTTCGATGAACGGCTGTTCGCGCGATTGTCGGTGAACTCACATGCCGTGACCGTGAGAGCCGTGCCGTTCATCCAAAGAGCACCGCCCTCCGCGCCGCCCGCGAAGTTCGTCTCCGGCTCCGCCCTGTTCGAGTTGAATACGCAGTTGAGGAACGCCTGGTCCGCGCCAGACTCGGCGGCGACCGCGCCGCCCGCGCTGAGGCTGTTGAGGTTCCTCGCACGGTTGTTCGCGAATGTGCAGCCCGTCCAGGTCACATCGCTGTTGACGATCAGATAGACGCCGCCGCCGCGCTCGGTGGCGGTGTTGGCGGAGAAGGTGCATGCCGTGAAGCTCGGGCGGCCGTTCACGACCGCTGCGCCGCCGCCGCGGTCGAGCGCGGTGTTCGAGGCGATGAGGCAGTTGCGGATCGTCGGGCTCGCCGAGTTGATGTACATGCCGCCGCCCACGGCCGCGCGGCCGTTGCGGATGGTGAAGCCGTCGAGCACGGTGCCCGCGGTCTCCGCGTTGACGAACTTCACCGTCGTGCCGAGCGCGCCGCCGTCGATGATGGTGGTGGGCGCGCCCGCGGACGACCGCAGCGTGATCGCCTTGCCGTTCAGGCGGACGAGCTCGTTGTAGGTGCCCGGGGCGACGATGACGGTGTCGCCGTTCGCGGACGCGTTGATCGCGGCCTGGATGGTGGCGAACTGGGCAGGCACATGGATGTCGGCGCAGCGCGCGCGATCGGCGAAGGCGAGCGCGGCAAGGCACGCAGCCGTCCAAACGGTCAACTTGTTCATCGAATTCCTCTCGGCGTCCGAACGGACGCATGCATGCGAGGTGACGAAACCTGCAGCAATGGTCTATCTCTTCCCGCGGATTCCCGACCGGGGGAGGCGCACTATGTCAGGCGGCGCGGTGCGAGTCAACGCACGATGCGGGCAAGACGCACGGCTTGTGGCGCGCAACCGCTCGGCTGCGCGCGAGTTGCAGCGAACTTCGTCGTGCGCGAGTCGCGCGGGAATCAACCGACGAACGCCGCCGACGCCAGGATGCAGAGCACCGCGGCGGTGGTCGGGAGCTTGAGCAGCGTGCCCGCGATGCGGCCGACGACGGCGCCGGCGGCGGGGCGCACGGTGTCCTTCAGGCGGCGCTTGCCTGAGAGCAGTTCGCCTGCGATCGCGCCGAGCGCGGTGCCTGCGAGCGCGCCTGCGAGCGTGCCGACGACGAGGATCGGGATGAGCACCGTGCCTGCGATCGCGCCGACGAAGCCGCCGACGAGCGCGCCGAGCATGCCGCGGCCCGAGGCGCCGAACCGGCGCGCGCCTGCGGCGCCGCCGAGGAATTCGAGCAGTTCGCCGACGCCCGCGACGAGCGCCGCCGCCGCGATGGTGAGCGGGTGGAAGGTGAGCGGGGCGCCCGCGGGCAGCCACAGCCAGTCGAGGCAGTCGATGCCGACCGCCGCGGCGATCATCATCCAGGCCCCGGGGATGCCGAGCACCGCGACGCCGAGGCAGCACGCGCCGAACAGCGCGAACACGACGGCGACGGTGATGGCCATGAGCTCTACGGTCAAGGGTGGTTTGCGGTCAAGGGTGCTTTGCCGTCATGCGGGTTCTGCCATCACGGTTGTTCCGCTCGCGTGGGATCTCGGCTCGCGTGGGATCTCGACTCGCTTGGGATCTCGTCATCCAAGGGCTCTCAGCCGTCACGCGGAGCGCTGCGCGATCGTAAGCCGCCACAGCCCGCCGCCGCGGCAGGCAAGCGCGAGCCGCAGGTCTGCCGCGTCGACCTCGACCGAATCGGGCCCGACGCGGGCGGCGCCGCGGGTTGAAAGCAGCGGCGTGACGGCGCCCTTCCCGCCCTCGAGCGCCCGCGGCGCGGCGAGCGCGAGGTAGGCCGCGCGGTGGGCCGCGATCTCCTCGGCGTCGTATGCGCCTGTGGCAAGCGTACTTCCGTTCCACGCGCGCTCGGGCAGCCGCCAGGTGCGTGCGGCGCGGGCATCGGGCTCGCCGCCGAGCGCGGCGAGCGCCGCGACGAAGAGGTCGAGGTGCGGCGCGCCGTGGCCCTCCGCCGGGCGGTGCAGCGCAAGCGCGAGAGCCACCTCTCCCTTGCCGTCGGAGAAGGGAAACGCGCGGTCGGGCTCGGTGGCGGGCGCCTCGGGCACGGCGGGATCTTCCACGATTCCGAGGGGTTTCGCTGCGCCGCGAAATCCCTATCATCCGCCGCCATGAAGCGCATTCTGTTCGCTGCCACCGTCTCCACCGTCCTGCTCGCCGCCTGCGCCACCACGGGTCGTCCGATGGTCGCCGCCAAGAACGAAGCCGACAAGGCGTTCAAGGTCGGCGACTACGCGAAGGCCGCGCCTGCGTATCTCGAGATCCTCGAGAAGGCCCCGGGCGACTGGGAGGTCGAGTACCGCTACGGCGTGTGCCTGGCCGAGCTCGGCAACCTTCGCGAGGCGCGCACGCATGTCGAGACCGCGCAGGCCGCGAACCCGTCGAGCGAGGAAGTCGCCGCGGGCCTTGCCAAGGTGTACTTCAAGATGGGCGACAAGCAGAAGCTCGTGCAGCTTCTGCAGGATCGCGGCAACCTGCAGCGCTCGGTGCCGAGCTTCATGCTGCTCGCCGACTACGCGCTCCGGATGAACGACCCCGACACCGCGCAGACCGCGGTGAACGGCGCCATCCTGCTCGTCGAGGGCAACGACTTCGCGCCGTATCTGAAGGCCGTCGAGGTGGCCGAGCGCCTTGGCGACACGAAGACCGCGCAGCGCCGCCTGCGCCAGGCCTACACGATCGCGCCGAAGTCGCCGCTCGTGAACGCGAAGCTGTCCGAGTACGGGCTTGCGTCCGAGGCCACCACCTCGCTGCCGCCGGGCCCGTGACCGCCTGCGAGCGAGCCGCGCGTTGCCCTCCGAGGCGTCCGTGATTCCCATCTACGCAGCGCTTGCGGATCCGCAGCGCGCCCGCATGCTGCGGCTTCTCGAGCGCGAGGAGCTTGCGGTGGGCGAGCTCGCGTCGGCGCTGCAGCTGGCGCAGTCGACGATGAGCCGGCACCTGAAGGCGCTGCACGCGGTGGGCATGGTTTCGAAGCGCGCCGAGGGCACCGCGACGCTCTACCGCGTGGCGCCCGATGCGCTTGCGCCCGACGCGCGGCGCGCGTGGGAGCTGCTGCGCGGATCGCTTGGCGAAACGCCCGCGCTTGCCGACGACGACAGGCGCCTTGCCGAGGTGCTGGCCGCGCGCAACCCCGATCCGAAGGGCTTCTTCGGCCGCGTGGGCGGCGAGTGGAGCGGCCTGCGCCGGAGCCTGTTCGGCGAGCGCTTCGTGCCCGAGGCGATGCTCGCGCTGCTGCCGTCGTCGTGGTGCGTGGCCGACCTCGGCTGCGGCACGGGCGAGATCGCGGGCGAGATCGCGCCGTTCGTGCGCAAGGTGGTCGCGATCGACCGCGAGCCCGCGATGCTCGATGCGGCGCGCCGCAGGCTGCGGGGCGCGGGAAATGTCGAGGTGCGCAGGGGCGATCTGCTCGACCTGCCCGCGAAGGCGGGGGAGTTCGACGCGTGCGTGCTGTCGCTCGTCCTGCACCACATGCGCGACCCGGTCGCGGTGCTTGCGAGCGCGCGCAAGGCGCTTGCGAAGGGTGGCTCGGTGGTGGTGGTCGACATGGTGCAGCATGACCGCCGCGAGTACCGCGCCACGATGGGGCACGAGCATCTCGGGTTCGGCGAGCGCGAGCTTGGTGCACACGCCGAGGCCGCGAAACTCGCGCTCTCGCTCTATCGCCCGCTGCGGCCTGCGATCGACGCGCGCGGGCCTGGTCTGTTCGTGGCACGGCTCGACAAGACCTGAGTGAGCGCTGGGCTTGAAGCCTGAATTTGAACTCTGGCATTGAACTCTGGGCTTGAAGCCTGGCCTTGCACTCTGGCCTCGCACTCTGGCCTTGCACTCCGGCCTTGCGCTCTGGCCTTGCACTCCGGCCTTGCGCTCTGGCCTTGCACTCCGGCCTTGCGCTCTGGCCTTGCACTCTGGACCTGAGCGCCGGACAGCGCGTGCTCCGCGCGCCAAAAAGACAGGCGGCCCGCGAACGGGCCGCCTGCGTCGCATTGTTTCATGGCCCGCGCGGGCCGCCGCGCGTCACTTCGCAGCGTCGACCTTCGCGAACGCCGCCTTCGGGTCGGCCTTCACGGGGCCCACGCAGCCGGGGCAGCACACGCGCACCAGGCGCGTGCCGATCACCACATCGACGGCACCCTCGCCGAGCGGCTTGCCGCTGATCGGGCAGGTCGCGAGCTTGTAGCCGGGCTTCTGCGTCTTCACGACCTCGGCCTCGTACTCCTTCACCCACTTGGCGGGGTCCTTGGTGAAGCGGCCGACGCACTTCTTGCAGCAGAGCTTGTACACGCGGTTCTGGTAGACGACGGTCTTCGCGTCGTCATCGATCTTCTCGTCGGCCATCACCAGGCAGTGGCCGATCGGATACTTGCCCGCGGCCTTCTCGATCGCCTCGTTCATCTTGGGCAGGTACTTGTCGGGATCGGCCTTGAACGCGCCCTCGCACTTCGCGCAGCAGAACTTCACCTGCGTGCCGTCGAGGTTCTTGTCCTTCATGCCCGACAGGACCACGGTGACCGCGTCGGCGCCGAGCTTCTCGCCTGACACCGGGCAGGTGTCGAGCGGGTAGGGGTCGCCCTGCATGTCGGCGGTGCCGACGGGGGCGGAGGTCATCGCGGCGCCCGCGAGGGCGGCGAGCGAGGCGAGGGCGATGGCGAGCTTCGAGCGGATCGACATGGGGGCTCCAGTGCTGGTTTCTGCGGTCGCGGCGGCCTGCGCCTCCGCGGAGGGGCGATGGTACGCCGAGCGGAATCGGAGGTGGGCAGGGTTGTCTTCCCGCAGGTCGGCGGATATTCTGCCGTTCATCCGCATGAACGGATGAAGCGCGCCGCGGACGGCGCGTGCTGCGACCGCGAATCCGAGACGAAACATGCCAACCGCGACTCCGACCATGAAGACGAAGACCACCGGCAAGCAGAAGACCGAAACCGCGAAGACCTTCCTCGACACCGGGCTCGAGCTCTTCGCGAGCGTGCCCTACAAGGTGAAGTGCACCGCCGCCGAGACGATCCGCTTCGGCCGCAAGGAGATCGAGCTTGCCGAGCACGAGATGCCCGGCCTGATGGCGATCCGCGCCGAGTACAAGGGCCGCAAGCCGCTGAAGGGCGCGCGCATCTCGGGCTCGCTGCACATGACCGTGCAGACGGCCGTCCTGATCGAGACGCTGGTCGAGCTCGGCGCCGAGGTCCGCTGGGCCTCGTGCAACATCTTCTCGACGCAGGACCACGCGGCCACCGCGGTCGCGATCGGCAAGAACGGAACCCCCGAGAACCCGAAGGGCGTGCCCGTGTTCGCCTGGAAGGGCGAGACGCTGGCCGAGTACTGGTGGTGCACCTTCCAGTGCTTCCACTGGCCGGACGGGCAGGGCCCGAACATGATCCTCGACGACGGCGGCGACCTCACGCTGCTCGCCCACAAGGGCCTGCAGTTCGAGAAGGCGGGCAAGGTTCCCGCGGCGAAGCCCGCCGATTCGGACGAGTACAAGGTCATCCTCGCGCTGCTCTCCGATCTCGTGCGCGACGCGAACGGCTACTTCGCGAAGACCGTGCCGAACATCAAGGGCGTGAGCGAGGAGACCACCACCGGCGTGCACCGCCTGTACCAGATGCAGGAGCTCGGCCAGCTGCTGTTCCCCGCGATCAATGTGAACGACGCGGTGACCAAGAGCAAGTTCGACAACCTGTACGGCTGCCGCCACTCGCTGGTCGACGGCATCATGCGCGCCACCGATGTCATGCTCGCGGGCAAGACCGCGCTGGTGCTCGGCTACGGCGATGTGGGCAAGGGCTCGGCCCAGAGCCTGCGCAGCCAGGGCTGCCGCGTGAAGATCGCCGAGGTCGACCCGATCTGCGCGCTGCAGGCGTGCATGGAGGGCTACGAGGTCGTGACGCTCGAGGACGTGATCGAGACGACCGACATCTTCGTCACCGCCACCGGCAACTGCGACATCATCACCGCCGCCGACATGCAGAAGATGAAGGACAAGGCGATCGTCGGCAACATCGGCCACTTCGACAACGAGATCGACATGTCGGGCCTGGCCAAGGTGAAGGGCGTGCGCCGCGTGAATGTGAAGCCGCAGGTCGACGAGTGGGTCTTCGCGAACGGGAAGTCGATCCTCATCCTCGCCGAGGGTCGTCTCCTCAACCTCGGCTGCGCCACCGGCCACCCGAGCTTCGTGATGAGCGCGAGCTTCACCAACCAGGTGATGGCGCAGATCGAGCTCTTCAAGAACTCGAAGCACTACGGCAAGACCGTGACCACGCTGCCGAAGCACCTTGACGAGAAGGTCGCGCGCCTGCACCTCGACAAGCTCGGCGCGAGGCTGACCAAGCTCTCGAAGAAGCAGGCCGAGTACATCGGCGTGCCGGTCGAGGGCCCGTACAAGCCCGAGCACTACCGCTACTGAGCGGCGCCCGTCGGCGACGACGACAGGAAGTCACGCGGCCCCGGTTCATGCCGGGGCCGCGTTGTCGTTCGGAGCGTTTGCGTCGCGCTCCTGCGTCAGGCGCCCGCGGCCTTCGCAAGCCACGCCTTCACGAGCTCCGCCTCGCGGGCCTCGCCGATGCCGGGCGCGCGGCCAGAGCCCCACGCGAAGTCGGCGGGGCGGTCGGCCTTGGTCGCCTCGAAGTCGGCGATGGTGTCGCGGGCGGTTTCGGCAAGCGGCCGGCAGCGCAGGCCATGCGCGAGCGCTTTCGCGATGTTCGCGCGGCCTGAGCCGAAGGTGTCGGGGCCCTGCGGGATCCAGAGGGGCAGGCCCATCCACGGCTGGACCTGTTGCTCGAGCAGCCAGCCTTCGTCGGCCCACACGAACTCGACCGGGTTCGACACGGCGGCCTTGATGCCGGCGAGCATCTCCTCCATCGTGAGCGGTCCCTCGGGGCCGTTCGCGATGAAGGTGCCCTCGTGGCCGTCCTCGACCAGGCGCAGCTGGAACGCGGCGAGGTCGCGCACATCGATGAACTGGACGCGCGTTTCATCGGGCTTCGGCGCGCGCGGCGCCAGCACCTTGCCGCCGCGGGCGATGCGCACGGGCCAGTAGGTGAAGCGGCACGAGTCGTCGCCCGGGCCGACGATCAGGCCCGGGCGCACGATGCACGCCTTGCCCGGGCACGCGGCCTCGGCGGCCTTCTCGCACAGCGCCTTGAGCGGGCCGTAGGTCATGCCCGTGATCTCCTCGACCGATTCGTCCTCGAGCGTTGCGACGGGCGTCGACTCGTCGGGCGCGACCGCGTTGTCCATCCACACCGAGATCGTGGAGACCAGCTGGTACATCAGCGTGACGGGCGCGAGCAGTTCGGCCGACGCCTTGGTGATCCGCGGCACATACGACGAGTTGTCGATCACCGCGTCGAAGCGGCTGCCCTCGGCCTTCATGGCGGCGACAAGCGCCTCGAGGCTCTTGAGGCCGTCGCCCTTCTTCGGGTCGCGGTCGCCCTTCAGCTGGCGCACCTTGGCGTAGCGCTCGCCCGAAAGGCGCTTCGGGTCGGTCTTTCCGCGGTTGAAGGTGGTGACTTCCCAGCCCTTGTCGAGGGCCTGGTCGATGAGGTGCGGGCCAAGGAAACCCGTGCCGCCGAGGACGAGGATGCGCATGGGCGCACGGTACCTGCGCGGGCGGCGCGCGCTGCAGCGCCGCATGCGAATCGAGGTACGATCCGACCATGGCGCAATCGCGATCGACGACGGCGATCCTCGTGCTCGCGGCCCTGGCGCTCGCGGGCTACGCGGTGTGGACGAACCTGGCGCCGAAGCCCGAGCCTTCGGAGGGCCCGCGCGCGACGCCTTTGGCCGCGGGCGAGGGGCCGGATGCGTCGGGTCCGCGCGGGGCGCTCAAGCTTGCGGTGTCGCCCGCATCGGTCGACCTCGGCACGCTCTCGCAGTGCATGCCCGTCGCGGTGCTCGAGGCGACGCTCCGCAACGAGGGCCAGGATCCGCTCACCGTCACGGGCTGGGGCGACCTCGGGCGCGATCGAGCCGATCGGCGCGATCGGCGGGCTGATC
>JBJTOV010000441.1:0-14082 GCA_046074745.1 Planctomycetota bacterium
TGTTCCAATCTCGGCACGACGCCGTCGGCCAAGGGCCGACGGATCTTGGACGATGGGACCGGCGCTCCGCGCCGCGGCCCACCCGAGATCGTCGTACTGGGCGACCCATCGTCTTCGAGATGGGCACCCGCCGCCTTCGGCGGCGGCGATGTGCCGAGACGACACGCCGAACCTCCACACACCGCTCCATCGAGGGCCGGCGACACGCCGAGACGACACCCCGACCCTCCACACCCCCCTCACCCCTCCCGCGGCAGCCCCTGCGTGGCCAGCGCGAAGTTCCGGTACCGCGCGTCGAAGGTGACCTCCTTCGCGACGAACGGCGCCACCCACGCGGGCAGCGCGCACGGCGCGTGCTCGTCGGGCAGCTCCACCTCGCACATCACGAGCGCCAGCCCGTGGAACGCGTCGAGCTCCCACACGAGCCCGCCCTCGCGCACGCGGTGGCGCGTCTTCGACAGTCGCCGGCCCTCGGTGCGCGGCCATAGCGCCTCGAACTCCGCGCGCGCAAGCTCGCGCTCGTGCTCGATCCGCACCATCCCGCTCCCCTGCTTCACCGTGTGGAACCAGCGCTCGCGCCCCGACGGCTCGCGCACGCGGCGCAGCCGTCCCTCGGGGTATCCGCGCGCGGCGAGCGCCGCTTCGCCCTCGGCGGCCGGAGCGAGATACCCCTGCTCGATCTCCCACACCTCGGCGCCCGCGGGCACCGCGGGCATCGCGCGAAGCACCCACACGCGCTCGATCTCGCGCGGCGCGCCCGCGCTCACATCGCGCCCCACTGCGCCACGAGATCGGCGAGCGCGTGCTTCAGGTTCACATTCGCGCGGATCTCGCCTTCGAGCGCCGCGATCAGCCCCGCGCGCCGCACCGACTCGGCGAGCGCCGCCGTGTCGTCGGCCGCCGCCGCGCGCCCGATCGACTCGCGCACATGCGCGCCGACCGACAGCAACAGGCACCGCACGCCCAGCCTGTTCGCAGCCTCCTTCGAGGCCTTCGGGTTGTCCTTCACCACGCGCTCCGCGAAGTCGCCCACGAGCTCGGCCAGCCTGTCGGCAAGCCCCGCGTCGAACTGCCCGCGCTCGACCGTGCCGAGCCGCGGCAGCAGCTCGTCGCTCCACGCCTTCAGCCCGTGCCGGTGCGCCAGCTCGGCCGTGCCCGGCGCGCCATCGGCGAACCGCGACAGCCACCCGCGCTCCTCGGTCGGGATCGCCAGCCGATCGAAGCACGCGTCCATCGCGCGCGGATCGAGCGTTCGGAACGCCACGCGCTGGCAGCGGCTGCGGATCGTCGGCAGCAGCCGCTCCTCGAGCGTGGTGACGAGGAAGATGTAGGTGCCCGCAGGCGGCTCCTCCAGCGTCTTGAGCAGCGCGTTCTGCCCGTACGGATCGAGCAGCTCGGCCTCGTCGACGATGAACACCTTGTTGTGCCCGAAGTACGCGCCGCGCCACACGGGCGAGTCGAAGCTGCGGCCGTCGCCCACCGCGCCGCCGATCATCAGCTCGCGCAGCAGGTCGAGCGGGATGTTGGTCTGCTTGCGGTCGCGCAGCTCCCTGATCGACGACTCCTCGGCGCGCTCCTTGCTGATCAGGTGCAGGTCGGGGTGCGACGACGCGTCGACGAGCTCGGCCGTGCGCGTGTCGCGCGGCGCCTTGAACGCATCGATGTGCGCGGGCGTGGCCTCGGGGTCGAGCAGCAGCCGCGCGCACTCCATCGCCGCCGTGAACTTGCCCACGCCGACCGCGCCGTGCAGGATCCACGCATGGTGCATGTGGCCCGAGCGAACCGCGTGCGACAGCGTCGCCACCGCCGCGTCCTGCCCGAACAGCACGGGGCCCTCGTGATGCACGGGGCGCGGCCGCTGCTCGGGCGGCTGCTCGCCTGCACGCGCACGCGGCGCGCGCGCGGCGGGCTTCGTGGTCGCAGGTGATGCGGCGCGCTTCGCCATGGCGCCATCGTACGCGACGGCCGCGCCGCCACCGCGCCGTACAATCGCCGCATGCTCCGCATCGCCATCGTCGCGCTCGCGTCTTCGGCCGCATCCCACGCCGAGGCGCAGGCAGGCGACGCGCCCCCGCCGCGATCCGCCGAGATGTCGGGCTACATGCTCGTCCCGGTCGGCAAGGCGCCAAGCGAGTTCAACGCGGGCTTCTCGCTCTACGCCGCCGCGTGGCCGCTCGTCGAGCGCTACCCCGGGCACAGCTTCCAGTCGGGCCTGTTCGGCACCTGGATGTTTGCGCAGCACGCGGGCGAGAAGCCGAAGGACCTCTACTCCGACATCGAGGGCGGCCTCGGTTGGTGGCGCGACACGCACTTCCCCACCGAAACGCCCAAGTTCATCATGGGCGGCGTCGCGGTCAACTTCGAGGAGATCGCGAACGGCCCGGGCTACGGCCGCGGAAGCTGGAAGGAGCCGCGCGGCCTCTACGGCGTGGCGCAGCTCAGCCCGCATGTCGTGTTCCCGCTCGACGGGCTCAACCTGAAGCAAGGCACCTGCGGCGAGCTCTTCGGCTACGGCTACCTGCCGCTTCCGCTCGTGCCCGCCACCAGCGGCTCGGGCGACAACTGCTGGACGCTGTTCCTGAACACCTCGAACTTCAAGGGACCGCTCGCGTTCTTCACGCCGTCGTTCTGGTCGCGCTCGGCCACGCGGCATCCCGAGTTCGCGGGCATGCTGCTCGACACGCTGCCGTCCGAGCCGAACAAGGCGTTCCAGATGGAGACGCAGTGGGTCGACGCGTCGGTCGCGCACGCCAGCGACGGCGACGCCCGCACCTACGGCCGCGTGCAGCCGATGTCGTTCCCGCTCGACGCCGACGGCCGCACCGTGGTGCTGCACCGGCTCACCTGCTACCGAAGCGCCGCGCTGCCCGACGCCGTGCGCGCGTGGTTCGCGGGCGGCCCCGCGCCGAGCGGCGCGATCGACGCGTCGCACGCGTTCGTCAAGCCGTTCGGCAAGGGCGGCGGCTCGACCTGGCGCCTCTTCGCCGACGGAACGCCGAAGGACGAGCGCGCCGACATCGACTGGCGCAGCTTCGGCACCGCCACGGCGCACGACGAGCACACCTTCGGATACGCGTGGAACCCGCAGCTCGTGCACAAGGTCGACGACGGCCTCGGCGCGCGCGTGCGCCTGCCCGAGTACTTCCGCCTCGAGCCGCGCGAGGGCAAGAAGCCGCACTGGGTGGTGGTCGACGCGAAGGATGTGCCCGCATCGACGGGCCTCGCGTCGCTCGCGTTCGAAACGCCCGTCGAGCGCCCGCAGCCCGCGCGCGAAACGGCGCCCGGCGCCGACAGCCCGTTCGCGAAGCCCGGCCCCGCCGCCGGGCCCTTCACCGTGAAGCTCGGCGACGGCAGCACGCTGACCTACGCGTGGTACCGCTTCGCCGACCAGCCCGCGATGCTTGAAGCGGGCCTGACCGACGCCGAGCGCGCCGAAGTGCAGCGCCGCGTCGAACTGATCCACCGCGCGTGGCCCAAGGACCGCGACTACCTGCCCCCCGCCACCACGGGCACGCTCGCCGAACTCGACCCCGCGCTCCTCGTCACCCCGCCGAAGGGCCTCGAGGCCGGCTATGTGCCGATCGCCCTGCGGCAGGACATCGCGAAGTAACGCTCCGCCCGCTACGCCTCGGGCACCTCGACCAGGCGGCACGGCTGGGGCTTGGTGCGGCTCTTCGGGTTCGAGGGGTCGATCGGGATCAGCAGCGGTTCGCCGTTCACGAGGTGCGCGGGGAACTGGCGCATCAGGTCCTCGACCTCGGGCGAGAAGAGGGTGCTCTTCGCGTCGTAGGCGCGCTTGTCGAAGAAGCCCACGGTGACGATGCTCGTCTCGCTGTCGTCATCGTGGTGGAACCAGGCGTCGTTGCCCTTGGCGACGAGCTCGGCGCAGTAGCGCTCGGCGGCGGCGCGCATGTCGGTGTAGGCGACGCCCTTCTCGCCGAAGGTCGACCATGCCGCGACCTGCAGCGAGAACAGCGGCCGCACCTTCGGGTAGCGCGCGCGCAGGTTGCGGATGTCGCGGGGCTTGCGGATGGCCGAAGAGTCGTCGGTGGCCGTGCGCACCAGCATGGCGGCCGCGAACGGCTTGCGGTCCTTGCGCTCGATCGACTTCACGCGCTTCAGCTCGGCCTGCGCCGACTTGTCGGCGGGTGCGTCGAAGCGGCCGATCACGATCGCCGAGCCCTTGCCCACGCGGCGCACCTCGGCGCGCGCAAGCTCGGGGTACTCGCGCACCAGCTCGATGCGGAACGCGTTCGCGCGCGGCGCGTGGTCTTCCTGCGTGAAGGTCGCGAGCATCACGCTCCAGCGGCCGCGCGCGCTGTCGCTGATCGGTGCGTCGGGCGCGGACGCCTTCGCCCCCTTCTGCGCCGTCGCCGTTGCGCCGCCGCGGCGCTGCGTGCTGTCGGCCACGATCTCGTCGCCCGGTTCGATCAGGTCAAGATCACCCGATGCGGGCTGCGCCTTCGCGCGGGCGATCGAACCCGAAGTCGTCTTGTTCCCGTCGTCGCATGCCACGGTGACCACGCCGCCGAGCACCAGAACCACCAGCACCCGTGCGGCGCGAACTGCCGAACCAGGCGTGAACAAGCGAAGGATCTGCGCGCGGTTAGGCATCATCTGCGGAAGTGGCACGATAAAGGTCCCGTAATTTCTTTGATTGCAAGCCTTGGAACGCGACTTTACGCTCACACGGAAAGTCGGGTGGCACGGCGTTTTCCGCGTTCGTGATGTTCTTCACGAAGTCTCGTCTTGTCAAGCACTTAGGTGAAAGGTGGGTCTGTTCCATGTGTTCAAGTCGCGCAGCCTGTGACGCCGATGACAGCGTGGGCAGGATGCGGGCCTCGACATCGCGTGGATCGAGGCCCGGACCCAAGTCAGAGAACCAGGACGGTTTGTCATCGAGAAGGATTGGCGTGACCGCATGAGCCGCTACGCTCAATCCAAGGAGTTCCGCAATGCCTGACATCGGCAACCTCGGCAATATCGGATCGTCGTACGGCGCGGCCTATGCCGCGAGCGTGCGCTCGACCGGCGATGCGACCGCTCGTCGCACCGCGAACCCGTCCGACTCCCCCCGCTCCACCAGCGACTCCGTGCAGGTGTCGGAAGTGGCGCGCTGGCTCGAGGAGATGGATCGCCTGCCCGCGATCCGCGAAGACAAGGTGGCTGCGGCCAAGGCTGCGATCGCAGCGGGCACGCTCGACACCGACGACAAGCTCGCCATCGCCCTCGAGCGCATGCTCGACGACATCGGCTGACGCCCGATCGATGGGTTCAACCTGACTCGAAGCCCCGCGCATGCGCGGGGCGTTTCTCGTGGCTCGCGGCTCTCGAGCGACGCTGCCGCGTCGCATGCCACACCGTGCGGCGCGGCCATGGCCCTTCGCGCGGCGCAGTACGATCCGCGAATGCCCGCAGACCGAACCACCCTCGCCGCGGCCGCCGCCGCGCTTGTCGCCACCGCCGCATTCGCCCAGCAGGGACCTGTGATCGGCATGCGGCCAAGCGACCCCGCGATGTACGCGATCACCAACGCGAAGGTGATCGTCGCGCCCGGCACCACGCTCGAGAAGGCGACCATCGTGATCGCGAACGGCGTGATTCAGTCGATCGGACCCGATGTCGCCGTGCCCGCGGGCTACCGCGTGATCGACGGCACGGGCAAGACCGTGCTGCCCGCCTTCATCGAGTGCGCGCTATCGCTCGACTCGACCGCGCAGGCCGCGGCCGCCACCGCCGCACCGGGCGCGCACTGGAACCAGTATGTGACGCCCGAGGCCCGCGCCTCGGACATCGCGGTGCCCGACGCCACGCTCGACGCGCTGCGCGCGCAGGGCTTTGCGATCGCGCGCGTGCTGCCCGGTGCGGGCATCTTCCGCGGCACTTCCGACACGCGCCTGCTGGCGCGCCCGAGCGAGAAGGTGACCGCCCGCGAGCTGAACGGCACCACCGTGCAGGTGGTCGGCCCGCGCTCGATCGACTGGACCGCGATCTTCGGCCAGCAGACCCCCGGCACGCCGCCGTCGCCCGCCACCATGCGCGCCTTCGAGCGCGAGAACCGCTTCCCCTCGAGCCTGATGGGCTCGTACGCGCTGATGCGCCAGACCTTCATCGACGCGAACTGGCGCGCGCAGTGCCTGTCGGTGCAGGGCTCGCCGCTGCCGCCCGAAGACATGAACGCGCTCGACGCGCTGCAGCCGCTCGTGACGGGCGCGCATGGCGTCCTCCTCGACGCAAGCGACGAGCTCGAGACGGTGCGCCTGATCCGCCTCGCCCGGACCGAGATGCCCAAGGCGGCCGTGTCGGTGCTCGGCAACGGCTTCGAGTTCCGCGCGCAGGCCGAGATCCTCGAGCTCCTCGGCTCGTCGTCGGGAACGGTGATCGTGCCGATCGACTTCCCGCAGGCGCCCGATCTGGTTTCGCCGACCGCGGCCGACACCATTTCGCTGCGCGACCTGATGACCTGGCGCCACGCGCCCACCAACCCGAAGCGCCTGGTGGCGGCGGGCGCGACCATCGCGCTCACCACGCACCGCATGCAGGACAAGGGCGGCTTCCGCCGCAAGCTGGCCGACGCGATCGCGCACGGCCTGACCAAGGACGAGGCGCTGGCCGCGCTCACCACCGCGCCCGCCCGAATGCTGGGCATCGACGCGCGCGTCGGCACGCTCGAGACATCGAAGATGGCGAACCTGCTGATCGCGGCGGGCGACCCGTTCGAGGCCGACACCAAGTTCGAGGGCGTGTTCGTGGCGGGTTCGCCCGTGGTGCTGCCGCCCGACGCGCCGATCCTGGCGGCAGGCGTCTTCACGGTCGCCGCCAACGACGCCACGCCGAAGGCGATCGCCAAGGAACTGGCGATCGCGCTCGACCCGAAGGACGGTTCGCTGAAGGCGACCTGGACCGAGGTGTCGACCGAGGAGTCGAAGTCCGCCGAATCGAAGTCCGAGGCACCGAAGACCGAGGCACCGAAGTCCGACGAGCCGAAGCCTGACGCACCCGCGGCCGATGCGCCGAAGTCCGAGCCCGCGGCCGACGCGCCGCGCGAGGGTCGTCGCGGTGGCGGACGCCGCGGCGAGCGAGGCGCCGATGTCGCCGCCGACGCAAGCGCCGATCCATCGAAGAAGTCGGCTGTGGCGCGCCGCGCAAGCGTGGCCGACGGCCGCGCGTCAGGCGTGTTCGAGGGCGCGCCGTTCGGATTCGACGGCGATGTGCGCGTCGCGATCGCAGGCGCGCGCGACGGCGCGACCATGGTGGTCGAGGATGCGACGGGCCTGCGCGCGTCGTTCACGCTGACGCGCAGGATCGAGGCGGCGAAGGACGACAAGAACACGCAAGGCGATGCGAAGCAAGCGGAGAAGAACGAGGGCGACACGCAGCCCGCAGCGCCGAAATCCGACGACCCGCAGGCCAACGACGCCAAGCCCGCCGATGGCGCTGCCGCGCAGCCGAAGGCCGACGCCGCCGCCACTCCCGACGCGAAGAAGCCCGACGACCGCGCCACGCTCTGGCAGCAGCCGCTCGGATTCCCGCTTGGCGAATACGGCCGCGCCTCGAGGCCCGCGGGCGGCACGGTGCTCATCAAGAACGCCACGATCTGGACGCTCGGCGCGCAAGGCACCATGAAGGACGCCGACATGCTGGTGCGCGACGGCAAGATCGTCGAGGTCGCCGACGAGATCGCGGCGCCCGAGGTCGAGTTCGTCATCGACGCGCGCGGCATGCATGTCACGCCCGGCCTGATCGACTGCCACAGCCACACGGGCATCTCGGGCGGCGTGAACGAAGGCTCGCAGTCGTGCACCGCCGAGGTGTGGATCGGCGATGTGATCGATCCGACCGACATCGACTGGTACCGCCAGCTCGCGGGCGGCCTCACCGCGGTCAACCAGCTGCACGGCAGCGCGAACCCGATCGGCGGCCGCAACTCGGTGGTGAAGATCCGCTGGGGCGAGGGCGCCGAGGCGTTCCGCTTCGAGGGCGCGCCGTCGGGCATCAAGTTCGCGCTTGGCGAGAATGTCGTGCGCTCGAAGTCGCGCTACCCGAGCTCGCGCATGGGCGTCGCGACCTTCATCGAGGACTCGTTCCTCGCCGCGCGCGAGTACCGCGCGAAGCAGGCCGCGTTCCGCGCGCTCGACGCCGCCGCCGCGGCGCGCGCCATGCCGCCGCGCCCCGACCTCGAGCTCGAGACGCTGGCCGAGATCCTCGAGGGAACGCGCCTCGTCCACTGCCACAGCTACCGCCAGGACGAGATCCTGATGCTGCTGCGCACCGCGGAGAAGTTCGGCTTCCGCGTGGCCACGCTGCAGCATGTGCTCGAGGGCTACAAGGTCGCGGGCGAGATCGCCGCGCACGGCGCGGGCCCGTCGAGCTTCAGCGACTGGTGGGCCTACAAGGTCGAGGTGATGGATGCGATTCCGTGGAACGGCGCGATCCTGCACAAGGCGGGCGCCGTGGTCAGCTTCAACAGCGACTCCGACGAACTGGCGCGCCGCATGAACATGGAGGCCGCGAAGGCCGTGCGCTACGGCAACCTCTCGCCCGAGGAGGCGCTGAAGCTCGTCACGCTGAACCCCGCGAAGCAGCTGCGCATCGACCACCGCGTCGGCTCGCTCGAGGCGGGCAAGGACGCCGACTTCGCGCTCTGGAACGGCGACCCGCTGAGCGCGTTCACGCGCTGCGAGGAGACCTGGGTCGACGGCGTGCGCCGCTACGCGCGCACCGAGGAGGCGGGCATGGCCGCCGAGACCGTGCGCATGCGCGCCGATCTGGTGGCGAAGGCGGTCGCCGCAGGCGATGCGCCGCGCGGCGGCCCGGGCGCGGGCGCGGGCGGCGGCGCGCCGGGCGACGGCCGCGGGCGACGCGGCGGACGCGCGCCCACGCTCCTCGAGCGCATGCTCGAGGCGCGCGAAGACTACATCTGGCTGCGCATCGCGCGCGGACAGGATCCATTCCCAACCAAGCAGGGCGACTGCGGATGCGGCGTGATCGGCTCGGGCGACACCGCCATGCCGGCAAGCCTCGAGTCGACGATCGGCACGAACTGACGAGGAGCATGCCATGACGAACCACACGCGCACCGCCATGTTCCGCACCGTTCCCGCGCTGCTTGCGCCGCTCGCCGCCGCCGCCATCGCGGCGCTGTCGAGCGCGCAGAGCGACATCGTGCCCGCGAAGCCGCAGTCGCGGCCGATCGCGGTGATCCACGCCGTCGTGCACACCGCCACCGCAGCCAACCCCGTGATCGAGGACGGCCATGTCGTGTTCGACGGCGGGCGCATCGTGTCGGTCGGCCCGGGAATGCCCGTCCTTCCCGACGGCTGCGAGATCGTCGACGCGCAGGGCATGCACCTCTCGCCGGGCTTCGTCGCGATGCCGACCAACCTCGGCCTCGTCGAGACGCTGCAGGTCGAGTCGACCGACGACCGCTCCGAGTACGGCGACTATCGCCCCGAGGCCGTGCCCGCGGTCGCCATCAACCCCGACAGCGACCTGCTGACCGTGGCGCGCGCGGCGGGCATCCTGATCGCGGTCTCCACGCCGAACGGCGGCACCGTGTCGGGCAGCGCGTCGGCCATCCGCCTCGACGGCTGGACGCCCGAGGACATCGCCATCGACCGCTCGGTGGGCGTCGTGATGACCTGGCCCATGGTCGAGCCCGCGCGCAGCCTGGTGTCGCGCCGCTCGCCCGAGGACCAGAAGCGCCGCGCGAAGGAGGAGCTCGAGAAGATCGGCCGCTTCTTCGACGAGATGAAGGCGATCCTCGCCGCGCGCGCCGCCGATCCGACGGTGGCGCACGACGAGCGCGCCGAGGCGATGCGCGATGTGCTGTCGGGCAAGGATCCCGTGTTCGTGCAGGTCGGCAGCGCCGCGCAGATCGAGAGCGCCGTGGCGTGGACCAAGGCGCGCGGGCTGCGGCTCGTGATCGTCGGCGGCGACGGCGTCGAGCCCGCGATCCCGCTGCTCAAGGCCGAGAAGGTTCCCGTGATCGTGAACGGCGTGCACCGCCTGCCCGGCAACCGCCACGCGCCCACCGACGAGGCCTACGCGCTGCCGCGCAAGCTCGCCGAGGCGGGCATCCTGTTCTCGATCGCGACCGCCGACGAACCCGCGCACGAGCGCAACCTTCCGCACCACGCGGCCACCGCCTCCGCGTTCGGCCTCGACCGCGAGGCGGCGCTGCGCGCGATCACCGCCGACGCATGCGCGATCGCCGGCATCGGCGATCGCTACGGATCGATCGCCCCGCTGCGGAGCGCCACCATGATCATGACGCGCGGCCATCCGCTCGAGATCACCAGCGATGTGGCCGCCGCGTGGATCGACGGACGCACGATCGACCTCTCCTCGCACCAGACGCAGATGAAGCGGAAGTACGAGGAGAAGCTCGAGCGCGGCGGCAAGTGACGCGCGCGGCGGCTACCAGCGCATCGTGCGCTTGGCCGACACGGTCTCGCCCGTGCGGGCGGTCAGCGACACGGTGACCACGATGTCGGCGCCGCGCGCGGGCGCGGTGGTCCAGCGCGGCTCGAGGCGCACCACATACTGGTCGAGCACCGCGTCGAAGTGCTTCGCCTCGTCGGCCTTGGTCGCCATGGCGATGTCGAACGCGCACACGGCGGGCTCGGCGCCCGCGGCCTCGAAGAGAATGCGCATCTCGCCCGCCGATCGCGCGGGCGCGCCGATGTTGTCGAGCGAGTCGATGCGCAGGTCGATGGTCGGCCGCGCGGCGTCGGCGCGGTTCACCTGCGAAAGCGGCGACACCACGATGCGCGCGGCGCGGTGCTCGGCCATGGGCACCGCGGGCGGCTTGGGCGGCGCGGGCGGCTGCGGCGCGATCGGCTCGGGCGGCGCCTCGTTCGACATCGCGGTTTCGCTTGGCGCGACGGGCGCGCGCATGGATGGATCGGGGTCGCGCGAGACGCAGGCGGACAGGCCCGCTGCGGCCGCGAGAAGGGCCGCGAGCCGCGCGCCATGGAAGAGCGAAGTCGTGTGGGACGAATGCATCGGCATCGGGTTCATCGGTATCCTTGCCTCCATGACGCGCAAGAACCATGCGAAGTCCGCCCTGCGGCCCGCGATTCCCACGATCGCGCCAGCCGCCGCCCGCCGCACGGCCCTCGCGGCGGCCATGTCCGCGAGCCTGGCCATGGCCCCGACGATGACCGTGACCATGACCATGGCCACGACCATGGCCACGACCCTGATCGGCACCCTTTCCCTGACCGCCTGCGAGTCGACCGATGCGACGGGACGACCCGTCGCGAAGCGCAGTTCGGTGACCAAGCAGTCGGTCACCAAGTCGGCCCCCAAGTGGGAAACCCGCCCGTCGCCCGAACAGCGCTAGGTTCTGTCTGAGCGAACCCGGTCGGCCTGTATACTTCGCCTCCCATGCTCGAGACGACCGCCCTTGAACCCGGTACCCGCGTCCGCGTGACGCAGCAGATGCCGCAGACCCACGGCGTGTGGACCACCACCACCGAAGGCGTCGTGTGCCGCTACCGCCAGGCGAAGACCGGCTCGTGGTTCGCGCATGCCAAGGCCGACAGGCTCTGGCTCGACCGCCTCGAGGTCCGCAAGGACGACGGCGAGCTGGTCACGCTCAACCTCGACCGCTACAGCGTGATCGAGGCGGGCTGAACCGCGTCGGGATCGCGTCGGCTCGGCGCTGCATCAACTCAGTCATGCGTTCAGTCACGCATTCAGACATGCATGCCCGCCCCGTAGCGGAGCGGCTGCTTGCCCACGGTGCACATCGAGAGCGACGAGCGCCAGCGGGCGTCCATCGACGACGCGATCCAGCCATTCAGGCGGTCGAGGGTGACGGCGTCGACCTCGGCGGCGAGCTCTCCGAGCGGGCGGCAGCGGCCAAGGCGGTACCAGTCGCTCGCGAGCGCGGCCGCACGGGCCGCGGTGCTCTCGCCCTGCATCACCAGGCGGCTCTTCATGCCGATCACCGCGCGGCGGAACTCGCCTTCGCCCACGCCGTGCTCGAAGTGCTCGAGCTCGTGCATGACGGTGTCGAGCGTTTCCTGCGCGCGCTCGGGCGTGCTGCCCGCATAGAGCGCCACCATGCCGCGGTCGCGGCCGCCCGCGTAGCCCGCGTTCACCGAGTAGCACAGGCCGCGCTTCTCGCGCACCTCGGCGAACAGGCGGCTCGACGACTCGCCGCCGAGGATGATGGTCGCAAGGCGGCAGAGAAGCGAGTCGGGCTCGCGCTCGCTCGGGGCGTCGAGCGCGACGGCGAGATGCGTCTGGTTCGACTCGTCGGTCTCGTGCAGGAAGCCGCCCTGACGCAGGCCCGAGGCCGACACATCCTGCGCCTCGCCGTGCCAGCCCGCAAGCAGGCGGTCGAGCTGCGAGGCGAGCGCGTCGGGGTCGACATCGCCCGCCACCGCGAGGATCGAGCCGACGGGGCGCACGCGTCGGGCCCAGTGGGCGAGCAGCTGGTCGTGCGTCGCGCGCTCGTAGGCCGCGCGGTTTCCGTACCCCGTGCGGTTGAAGGGCGGCGGAAGGTGCAGTTCGCGCAGGCGCAGGCCGACGCGGTGCTGGGGGTCGTCCTGCAGCGACTCGAGCGACTGGATCGCCAGGCTGCGAACCGCGTCGATGCTCTCGGCCGGCATGTGTGGCCGCAGCACGAGGTCGGCGAGAAGCGGCAGCGTTTCGTCGATCCGCGCACCGATCGTGGTGGCCGACACGACCGTGTGGACCGTCGCGGGAGTCACCGCCCGCTGCACGCCCGCGCGGTCGAGGGCGTCGGAGAAGTCGCGGCTCGACCGCCCGCCCGCACCGCGCTGGGCCATCTCGGCCAGCATGCTCGACCAGCCGTCGCCCGCCTCACCCTCGGGGTCGGCGGCGTTTCCAACGGGCAGAAGCCAGCTGATCGCCGCCGTGCGCACCCCCACCATCGGCTCGACCAGGAGCGGCATGCCGCAGCCCAGGATCCGGACGGCGATCGGGGTGGTGTGGCTGGCGGGGGCTTGCATGGGGCGTAGATCGTAGTGGGTTGGCGGCGTTCGGCATGCCGTCGGGCCGCCGTTGCGGCCGTTCCAGGCCGCCCAGCCCGACCGCGGACGCGTCGGGGAGGTGCATTCCTCCAAGTCGCAGCCACTTCCGACCGATGACCACTGTCGGTTCGAGGGTGTTGGAGCCATTCCGCTGCGGCGGGGCAGCAGCCCGCCGTCCGATTCAGGCCATGCGACCCATCCACGCCATCATCGATCTTCTCGTCATCCTCGTCGTCGCGGCAGGCCTTGGCGTCGCGCTGCACATGTATCAAGAGGACCTCGAGCACAAGTCGGCCGTCGAATCGACGCAGGCCGCCTTGGTGTCGATCGAGGCGGAGCTCGGCATTCGCGCGGCGCTGGCCGACGCGCGCCTGAACGAGTTCGGCCACCTGCCGCAGGTCGACCGCGACTGGTTCAGCGGGCTCGAGCCGCGCAACGCGCTGGCGCCCGCGAACGCGCCGTGGATCGACATCGCCACCGACGCAGAGACCGAGCGCGAGCACCCGCGCAACCCGACCTTCCACGGCGGCCGCAGCGCGAGCTTCTGGTACAACCCGGCGAAGGGCATCGTGCGAGCGCGCGTGCCCGACCAGGTGAGCGACGCCGCGGCGCGCGAGCTCTACGCGCAGATCAACGGCATCACCTGGCGGTAAGGAAGCCAGCCGAAACAACCGACGCGATCGGAAGCGACCTGACGGGGGCGACATGTCCCCGTTGGCGCGTTTTTGGCGGTGTCTAACCTCAGGAACGGCTCTGCGGCCCTCCAAAGGGCGATTCTGGCCATGCCGACGGCGTGCAGGCCGGGGGTTCCAGCATGGGGTTCAGGCCAGGGGTTCAGGCCGGTGGGTTCAGGCCGGGGATTCACGCGCCTCGAGGCGGCTGGCGGGCTGAGATGGGGTTCGAGTCTCTGCCGCGAAATCTCTGCGGCAAGTGTCCGAAGCGAGTGTCGGCACCAAATCTTGGCACCGAGAGGCCTCACCGAGGCCATTCGCCCCCCATCCTGACGACACCCACCTGCCGAAGCAGGGGCGGCCCGCTCCCATCCGCCTGCGATCGCGGCCGTCACTTCTTCGAC
>JBJTOV010000442.1:0-2520 GCA_046074745.1 Planctomycetota bacterium
TGAGCATCCAACGTTGGCAACTTCGTTGCTTGCGCACCGTATACAACTTTACATGGAGACAAACAAACCACAAATCAAACCGACGACACACTCAACTCCGTTGAGAAGGCCGAGCCATCACGAGAGGGGCGGGCCAGACAAGTGCTTTGTGTGGAACTGCTGTTGCAATGTCAACGTTACAACTTCAAAAGAGATCGTCGACTGGAGCTCGAAGCGCCGCGTGGCCGTGCATGTGGCGGTCGACTCGCCGAGCGCCAACATGCCGCTGTCGGCGCGGCTCAAGCCCTCGGGCACCCGCATCGTCAACCTGGTGGCGCCGCAGCTCTGGGCGTGGGCGCCGTGGCGGCTTGGCAAGGTGAAGCGCACGAGCGATGTGCTCCTCTGCCTGCTGCCCTTCGAGGAGCGGTGGTTCCGCGAGCGCGGCGCGACCGCGAAGTATGTGGGCCACCCCGTGCTGTCGAAGGTGGTCGACCCCGAGCGGGTGGCCGAGGAGCGCGCGCAGCTTGCGCCGGGCGGCCCCCGCATCGTGCTGCTGCCCGGCTCGCGCTCGGGCGAGGTCCGCGCGAACGGGCGGCTGCTCACCGAGGTCTTCTCGCTGATCCAGAACCGCCACCGCGCGGCGGTGTGCGTGGTGGTCGCCTCGAGCGATGCCAACGCGCGGCTCTTCCGCGAACTGCTCGGCGGCCGGCTGCCGCCCGCGATGCATGTCGTGGTCGCGAACCGCGACGGCGTGCTCGAGGCCGCCATCGAGTGGTCCGAGCTCGCGCTGTGCGTGTCGGGCACGGTCAGCCTCGACTGCGCGCGGCAGGCCAAGCCCATGATCGGGGTCTACAAGACCAGCTGGTTCGAGGCGATCGGCGCCAAGTTCATCCTGCGCGCGCCGTACAAGCTCCTGCCGAACATCATCGCGGGCAAGGAGGTCGTGCCCGAGTTCGTGCCCTACGCGGGCGGCGCGGGCCGCGTGGCCGAGACGGCGCTCGGGATGATCGGAGATGGGCGCAAGACCGCCAGAATGAGGGAAGAGCTGCGCCAGGTCGCGGCGTCGTTCCAAGGCCGCGATCCCGCCAGGCTCGCCTCGGCGGTCATCGCGCGCGCCGCACAGGGCAAGGGGCTTTCCAACGCCGAACTCGACAAGATCGAGCGGGCCGTGTACTCGGAGTCCGGCCAAGGCGCGGCCCCCGAGGACGGGCTCGGCTCGGAATAGCCCGGCCGACCATCCAGCCGACCACATCCTCGCCCCTTGCAGGGCGTTCGCGGGGGTGAACGGGTATATTCGCCGCCCACGCCAAGGCGGCCTGTGGCCTCGGTTTCGACGGGCCCCAGTTCCCGCCGACAGCCGATCCGACCGCCCTGCGTTCCACGATCAGGAGACCTTCCGAAATGCGTTCCTTCCAGAGCCTGCTTCGCGCCTCGATCGCCGCCGCCGCCGTCGCCTCCGCGACGCTCGCCCACGCCGCCGAGAGCATCAAGATCGTCTCGAGCCTGCCCCGCACGGGCAGCGCCAACGCGCAGACCACCAGCATGGTCAACGGCATCAAGATGGCGATCGCCGAGCGCGGTGGCAAGATCGGCGATGTCGAGCTCGTCTACGAGGACTGGGACGACGCCAGCCCGCAGCGCGGCAACTGGGATCCCGCGGTCGAGGCCGCGAACGCCGACAAGGCCATCGCCGACGACGCGGTGCTCGCCTACATCGGAACCTACAACTCGGGCGCGTCCAAGATCTCGATGCCGAAGCTGAACTCGGCGGGCATCGTGATGGTGAGCCCCGGCAACACCTATCCGGGCCTCACCAAGCCGGGCTTCGGCGAGGCGAACGAGCCCGCCGTGTACCGACCGAGCGGCAAGATCAACTACTTCCGCGTGGTGCCGACCGACGATGTGCAGGGCTCGGTGGCCGCGGACTTCGCGAAGGAACTCGGCGCCAAGAAGGCGTATGTGCTCCACGACCGCGAGCTCTACGGCCAGGGAATCGCCGATGTCTTCAAGAAGAGCGCGGAGGGCCTCGGCATCGAGGTCGTCGGCTTCGACGGCATCGACAACAAGGCCTCGAACTACAAGAGCCTGGTCACCAAGATGAAGCAGGCGGGCGCCGACCTCGTCTACTACGGCGGCACCACGCAGACGAACGCGGGCCAGCTTGCCAAGGACATCGTGGCGGGCGGACTGAAGGCGAAGCTGATCGTTCCCGACGGCTGCTTCGAGGAGGCGTTCATCGCCGCGGCGGGCGCCAAGGCGCTCGAGGGTCGCTGCTACATCACCTTCGGCGGCGTCGAGGCGAAGGCGCTCACGGGCAAGGGCAAGGACTTCTACGAGGCCTA
Organism: Planctomycetota bacterium; assembly: GCA_046074745.1. Taxonomy (GTDB): domain Bacteria; phylum Planctomycetota; class Phycisphaerae; order Phycisphaerales; family SM1A02; genus QWPT01. The sequence continues at coordinate 2,322 of JBJTOV010000442.1, forward strand.
CAAGAAGACCTACGGCGGCGAGCCCGAGGGCTACGCCGTGTACGGCTACGAGGCCGCGAATGTCGTGCTCGCCGCCATGGAGCGCATCGCGAAGGCGGGCGGCAAGCTCACCCGCGACAGCGTGCTGGCCGAGGTCGGCAAGACCAAGGACTTCACGGGCGCGCTCGGAACCTGGAGCTTCGACGAGAACGGCGACACC
>JBJTOV010000443.1:0-8726 GCA_046074745.1 Planctomycetota bacterium
CGTTCGCGGTGCCCGAGCACCATCTTGACCGCATGCTGGCGCCACGATGGAGAATGACGCTCCGCGCATTGCGCGCCCTTTCGGCGCCGCTTCATCCGGGAACGGCGATGCAGGAATCGACCTCCGACCTGGTCGGACGCCTTGAGGCAGGCGAACTCTCGATGGACCTGACGCTGCCGCGGGCGTTCACCGATGCCACGGCGCTGCGCGCCGAATCGTCGAGGCGTTCGGACGCAGGCTCGGTGCAAGAGTCCGTGCATGGTTCATCCGGTAGATGGAGGGCGATGTCGGCGTAGCGTCGGCGCGCGTTCCCCGCGCGGGTCATGGGGGAGGCGTCCCGGCCTGTGGTCGTGATCGGAAAGTGCGTGAATTGCTGGCAATGTGAGCCGCAGGTCGGTTTCCCCGCCCCCGGCGTTCGTGGTTGCAGTGCATCGATGAAACAGAGCGAAGAACATCTCCTAGGCGGAAGCGATCGACGCTTGCAGCATGACGCGGATGGCGTGTGTGCTGCAAAGCCGCACCCGCCCATGGTCGGCGCGAGGCGGTTCCTCGCCGTGCATTTCCCAGACTTCGCAACCGATCTTGGTCGCCGGTCGCTTGCAGGCATCGTGGGTACGGCTGTCGATCCCCAAGCACAGGATGGAAACTCGGCAACCGAACATGCCGTGGAGCGGTGGCTTGCGGAGTTGCCGATCGTCATCGCCTGCACGCAGCGCGGTGCATGGCGCGTCGCAGCGTGCTGCGCCAATGCGCGTGCGCTTGGCATCCATGTCGGAGTCGGATTGGCCGAGGCCGAATCGATCGCAGGGGACCGAATGGACCTGCGCGGCGCTACGGAATCAGACGACTGCGCAACTGGCGGTACAGGCAGCGATGCGCTCGGCTCCGGCGCCGCGGATTGCGGGCGAGGCTTTAGTCGAGGCTTTAGTAGTCGAGGCTTTAGTCGTCGAGGCTTTAGTCGTCGAGGCTTCGCTGGGGGCCCCTCACACGCCCATGCGATGCATGCATTCGAGCGATTGAGTGCGTTGGTATCCGACGACGGCGTTGCAGCGGGGGCGGTCCGCGGCGGCACAGGCCGCGTCGTCGACCGCCATGCATTGTTGAAGTCGTTTGCGTGCGGCATGGCCGTGCTTCGCGCCGATGCCATGCGCCCTCTGGCGGCGCTGACCCGCATGGCCCATTGTCTTGAGCGTTGGATCCCAGGCGTGGGGCTCGTGTCGCACGCAGGCGTCGGTGGTGCCGCAGACTTGCGTCGAAGCCGCTGGGCGGAGCGGAGCGGTTCCGGGCATCCAGGCGCAACCATGCTTGCGGAAGGCCATTTCGGGCTTGTCGGCGAGTTCACAGGGTGCGAGCAGATCTTCAGGAAGCTGCATGGAAGCGAGCGCTCGCTGGCAATCCGAGTCCAGCAGGTGTTTGCGCGCCGCGGATTCACTGCATGGGTTGCGACATCCGCGACGGTGGGCTCGGCTATCGCGGTTGCGCGCCATGCACCACGGCCCGTCGTGGTTCCATCAGGACGCGAACGCGAGGCGCTGAGCGACCTTCCCATCGAGTCTCTGCGCCTCCAGCCCGATCATGTCGGCATCCTGCACGCCGTCGAGGTGCGCCGAATCGGAGACCTGCTGGCGATCGGGCGCACGGGCCTGGCCGCACGGCTGGCAGGGCGTGGCGATGCACCTTCTATCAGCACGGCGTCGGGCGGTTCGCGGGCCTCGCGCACGCGGCGTGGTGGCCGTCGCGTCGCTGGACGGCAGGCGCGTCCTTCGACGCACCTGCGAGACGGAGCCTCGATGCCCCTGTTCGATCAGAGGAGCGTTTCCGATGGCCCGTTGTCCGAAACATGCGGCGAAGCGGCATGCGACGGAGGCCGCCAGGCGCCGACATCGCGCATGGAAGCCGTCGACGGCGTCCTTCAGCGCATCGATGCAGCGCTCGGCATCCGCCCCGAGGGCATCCTCTCGGTACAGCAGCTCGAGCGCGTGATGTTCGTGCGTGAGTTCGACGCGCCTGTGGTGTCGGTCGAGCCGCTGATGGTTGCGTTCGGCGAACTGGTCGCCCGCATGGTCGAGCGGCTAGGCCATGGCCGGCGGGCGCTTCGGTTGGCGCGGTTCGAGCTCCACCATGCGCGGGTTCCAGCGAGCAACGAGTACATCGATGCTCCTCGCGTCGACCGCACGGTGCTCGACCTGCACCTGCTCAGGCCAAGCGCGCGTGCAGTCCATCTCTGGAACATGCTGCGCCCACGGGTCGAGACCGTATCGCTCGAATATGGCATCGAGCGCATCGAGTGCGAGCTGCTGCAGAGCGTGCTGCGGAGGTTCAGGCAGCGCGGCCTCGGCATTTCGGCGGGGCCGGCTGCAGATCCACGCATCGGGCGCATTTCCGCGCCTTCCGCGCCTTCCGCATCCACGGCGCTCGCATTGCACGCCACGGCCTCGCGGCGGCAAGCGTCACATGGCGGGGGAGTCGGGGACAGGACGCAGCAGGCATTGCTTGCCCCAAGCGAACTCCCGCCGGGATGGATCGAGAAATCCATCCTCGAGAATGCCATCCTCGAGAATGCCATCCTCAAGAAGTCCATCCTCAAGAAGTCCACGGCCACCCCTCTGCACTCTGAATCAACTGGCCTGGCCGTCGCAGGCTCCTGCCCGAATGTCTCACGGTCGATGCAGGAATGGATCGACCTGGTCCAGTCGCGTATGGGCGAGTCATCGGTTTCGCAGCGCGCGGCAGAGCATGTCGACATCGAGGTGAATGCAGGCCGGTCGGCGGCGATTGATGCCGCGACGGTGGTTCCATCCACAGTACGCCCGAGCCTGGCGTGGAGCGGCGTTCGCCTCGCCACGCTGCGCGTCGTGGCGCAGGATGACCGTCACGGCATCGGCATGCCTTTCGGCATCGCTGCCAGCTGGCGTATCTCGCAGAACTTGGCCCGGGCGATCGCGCAGCGCACGGCATGGCTGGACCCGAGTCTCCTCGGGGAGCCCTCGAGGCCGGGGGCACGCCCGGGGGCCGAGGATGCGTCGGCAAGCGTCGTTCTCGAAGCCGAAACGCTTGTCCATCGCGTCCATGCCATCGATGGCTGGGAGCGTGTCGCGGATCCATGGTGGGACCAGCGCTTCCCCCGCGAATCTGCACACAGCCCCGCCAAGGCATCTCGGAATGGCATGGTCTGGTCGCGCATGCAGACCGCCGCAGGGCTCTGGCTGCATGTGCGGTGGCCTACGCACTTCCGTCGCAGCGAGATCAGTACGGATCGGATGACGCCATCCATGCGACTCGATTCTCAGTGCGGGGTGTTTGGCCATGCAGGGTTCCATGCAGAGTTCGATCATGCAGGGTTCGATCATGCATGGTCAGATCATGCAGGTTCAGGCCACGCGGAAATCGTGAACACGGTTCGACACCGGATGCCACAGTCTGCCCAAGCGTGGCACGGTGAGGGCTTTCACCGTGCACTTTCCGAAGTCATGTGGCCCCACCCGGGATCGCGGTTCCCTGCACCGCATGGAAGCGTTTCCGAAGAGCTTGCTTCGAAGCGTGTGCTCGATCCATCCACGCCGATGTGCAACGGGCATGGTCACGACCGTCACTGCGACCGTCACTGCGACCGTCACTGCGACCACCGCTGCGACCACGACTGCGACCACGGCTGCGAGCATCGCCGCCAGCACTACTGCGACCATCGACGCGAGCCTGAACATGGACCGACCGTTGACGCGGATCCCGCATTCGCTTCCAGGCAGACACGGGAGAGGATCAGCTGCGGCGAGGCCAAGCGCGCTGTTCCATGCCCATGCGAGCAGTGCTGGATCAATGGGTGCGCGCAGGCATTGCTGCATGGGGTCGAGGTCGGGATCGGGGGGGTGTGGGCATGAAGGCGCGCCTTTTTTCTCGCGTTGGCGGCGCTTCGGCATGTCGCTGGCATGGACTGAACGCCCACGCGCGCCATCCCGCGGCGCGCGCCGACCATGATCCGGAGGCGCGCTGATGCCCGAGCAACCTTCACCAAAGCATGCGCTGCATCCGCTGCATGCGGCATCGCACATGCGTCCCGCTGCAAGGGCTGGACCCTTGCACGGCATCGCCACACCACCACACGACGGCTTGCCGATCGAGAGTCCACCCGAATCGCCGGTGCGATCGCCAGGCCAGCCATCGCGTGGTGCATCGCATGGTGCATCGCATGGCGCATCGCACGAACATCGCCATCATGCAGTCCCGCATCCAGATCGATCCGAGGCGTTCGATCAGGCGGAAGACATCACATGGCGCTGTCTGCAGCCGATTCCGTCGCTCACCGGCATGCATCGGCTTCCTGTCTGCGAGCTCGAGGTCACCACCTGCCACTCGTTCCTGCGAGGTGCCAGCCAGCCAGAGGAGCTGGTCGCGGAAGCGGCGCGGCTGGGCCTTGCCGCCATCGGTCTCAGCGACCATGCGACCGTCGGCGGGGCCGTTCGCGCCCATGTGGCGGCCAAGGAAGCGGGCCTCGCCCTTGCCCATGGAGTGCGCGTGCATCTCGAGGTTCCCGAGCATGCACCCGTCGAGGTGCTTCTCTACGCGTCCGACCGCGCCGCGTGGGGGGCGCTGTGCGCGCTGCTCACCCGCGGCAAGCGCTCGGCAACCAAGGCCCGGTGCAGCCTGCTCTTCCACGACCTTCTCGACGCGCTGCATGGCCGAGGCGGCGACGGGCTGCTCGGCGTGCTTGTCCCGCCCGCCGTTCCTGCGCAGCCGTTCCTCGATGCCGCACAGGGTCTCGCGTCGATCATGCGCGACCGCATTGCGGTGGCGGTGCGCCGCATCGACGACCCCGATGGCGTGGTGGCCTCGGAGCGCGCCTGCATGCTGGCGCGGCATCTGGGCGTTCCCGTCGCCGCGGCGAGCGATGTGCGCATGCATGCGCCGTCGCGGCGGCCGCTCCTCGATGTGCTCGCCTGCATCCGCGGCCGCACCGATATCGCGCGCGCCGCGCACCTGCTGTCGCGGCATGCCGAGCGGCGCCTGCATTCGCCGCACGAACTGCGCCGCCGCTACGCCGACATCCCGCAGGCGCTCGAGTGGTCCTGGCGCATCCTCGAACGGGCCTCTTCATTCTCGCTCGATGAACTGCGCTACGAGTATCCCGCCGAGATCGTGCCCGACGGCGTGTCGCCCATGGAGCATCTGCGCGCGCTCGTCTGGCGTGGCGCGTCCGAGCGCTATCCGCGAGGCGTGCCCGCCAAGGTGCGCGGCCAGATCGAGCATGAGTTCGCCATCATCGACGACCTCGGCTACGCACCGTACTTCCTGACCGTGCACGAGATCGTGGCCTTCGCGCGCTCGCGCGGAATCCTGTGCCAGGGCCGCGGTGCCGCGGCCAACAGCGCCGTGTGCTACGCGCTCGGCGTGACTGCGGTCGATCCGGCCCGCATCGAGGTGCTGTTCGAGCGCTTTGTCAGCCGCGAGCGCAACGAGCCTCCCGACATCGACATCGACTTCGAGCACGAGCGCCGCGAGGAGGTGATGCAGCACATCTACGCAAGGTACGGCCGCCACCGCGCCGCCTTGGTGGCCGAGGTGATCAGCTACCGCGGCCGAAGCGCAGTGCGCGATGTCGGCAAGGCGCTCGGTTTCTCGGCCGATGCCATAGGCAGGCTCGCCAGCGAAGTCGAGCGCTGGGGCGGCGGCGGGCTCGGGTCGCGTGACGACGCGGAAGGCGTCTTCGACGCGCAGGATGGCGACCCTGCGCTTCCTCCCGCGCTGAGCACCGAGGCATGCGAGCGCGTCCGCGCCGCAGGCCTCGATCCATCCGCGCTGCCCGTTCGCCACCTCGCCCGGCTTGTCGGCCAGATCCTCGGAATGCCGCGCCACCGCTCGCAGCATGTCGGGGGCTTCGTCATCTCGAACGGTCCGCTGTGCGAATCGGTTCCCATCGAGAACGCGGCCATGCCCGACCGCACGGTGATCGAGTGGGACAAGGACGACATCGAGGCACTGGGCATGCTGAAGATCGACATCCTGTCGCTTGGCATGCTGACGGCGATCCGCAAGTCGATCGATCTGGTGAACGGCGACAGGCTGGCGCTTGGCGCAGGTGCACCGTCGGCAAGCGCGCCCGATGCCCCTTCGCCAAGGCCCGACCTCGCTTCGATGAGCGGTGGCGTGGGCGGTGGCGTGGGTGGTGGCGTGGGTGTGGGTGTGGGCGTGGGCGGTTGCGTGGGTGCGGGCGCAAGCGGCACCTCCATATCGCCCGCCGACGGCATCGAGCCTCTGCGCTTCCACGCGATTCCCGCCGAAGACACGCGCACCTACGACATGGTGTGCAAGGCCGACACCGTGGGCGTGTTCCAGATCGAGTCGCGCGCGCAGATGTCGATGCTGCCCCGCCTGCGGCCACGCTGCTTCTACGACCTGGTCATCGAGGTCGCCATCGTGCGGCCCGGGCCGATCCAAGGCGACATGGTGCATCCGTACCTGCGGCGCCGGAACGGGGAGGAGCCCGCCACCTATCCCGACGAGGCGGTGCGCAGGGTGCTTGGACGCACGCTGGGAGTGCCGCTCTTCCAGGAGCAGGCGATGTCGCTGGCCGTGGTGGCGGCGGGATTCACGCCCGGGCAGGCCGACGAACTGCGTCGCGCGATCGCGGCCTGGAAGCGCCAGGGCAACCGCATCGCGCAGTTCGGCGCCATGCTCGAGCAGGGCATGGTGGCGCGCGGCTACACGCGCCTCTTCGCGCGCCAGGTGTTCGAGCAGGTGAAGGGTTTCTCGGGGTACGGGTTTCCCGAGTCGCACGCGGCGAGCTTCGCGCACCTCGTCTACGCCAGCGCGTGGCTGAAGCGCCACCATCCTGCGGCCTTCGCCGCGGCGCTCCTGAACAGCCAGCCCATGGGCTTCTACGCGCCGGCGCAGCTCGTGCGCGATGCACGAGAGCATGGCGTGGCTGTTCGTGCGGTCGATGTCCACTGCTCGCGATGGGACTGCACCCTCGAGCGCGGCGCCGACATTTCCGCAGTCGGACCGCCGTCGCCCGAGGCCGTTGCGCGCGATGGACTGTTCGCCGAACACGCGCGCGCGGCATCGGCGGCTCGGTTCGAGCCGATGCGCGAGTCGGGCGCCTGGGGGGGGCCGCAGACCTACCGCTACCGCGGCAAAGGTCTTTCCTCGGCGTGGGAAACCGCCGATCTCGTGCGCATCGACGCCGATCCCGCAGGGCAGGGTCGCCCTTGCATCGAGCGATGGCCGCAGGACGGCGCGTTGGGCGAGGGATGGATCCCTGTGCGCCGCGCTGGTTGCGGGGGGGGCGATGCAGATATCCATGCGCATGATGCTGCGAGCGACCACGCGCGCCAGCACGACCGCGACGGTCATTCGCGAAGCCACCGACGCACCGCGCCCCTGCATTCGCGTGGTCGCAGCGTGTCTTGGCATGCGGGCGGCGTGAACAGTGGCGGCGTGCATGGCGGTGATGTGGCTGGCGGTGGCGTGGCTGGCGGTGGCGTGGTTGGCGGTGGCGTGGTTGGCGGTGTTGTGGATGGCGGCAGTGTGGGCGGCACCCGTATGGACAGCAGCGCAACTGGGCCGAGCGGCCATGGCAGGGATTCCGGGCACGGCCGCATGGCTCTGCGCAGCGAGCCGCTGTACGCGCCCAGCGATGCGTGCGACGACGAGCCGCCACCCGACGCGGTGCGCGCAGGATCGCAGGCGAACCCCGCGGGATTCGATCGCTTTCTTGTTCCCAACCAGCCCGCGATCCGCCTTGGCTTGCGCATGGTCCGCGGCCTTTCGGCCGAAGACGGCCTTCGCCTCGTCGAGGCGGTGGCGCGCCACGGCCGCTTCAAGTCGGTGGCGGAGCTCTCCGAGCGCGCGGATCTGCCCGCAGCGTCGCTGCGCAGGCTTGCCGCCGCCGACGCCTTCCGCTCGATGGGCCTCGATCGCCAGCAGGCGATGTGGCAGATCCTGGCGCTGCGCGATCGCGGTCGCCCGCTTTGGTTGTTCGGATCGGTCCAGGAGACACCGCAGTCCTCGGCGCAATCCGATTCTGAACCCGACGCTGAAGAGGAGCGCGGCTCGCTCGACGCGTTACACCATCCTGTGGCTCCTGCATCCGCCTTCGCCGCGCAGCCAGATGACCGCGAACCCGCGTTGCCCGAGATCGGACGGCTCGACACGATCGCCCGCGACCTCGAGTCGGTGGGCGTCGCGCTTGGTGGCCACGCGATCGCGTGCGTTCGCGCGCGGCTCGAGCGCATGGCGGTGACCCGCTGCGGCGAGCTGCGCGACGAAACCTGCACCCAGGCGGGAACCCGTGTGTCGGTGGCGGGTCTGGTGCTGGTGCGGCAGCGTCCGTCGACTGCGAAGGGCATCGTGTTCATGACCATCGAGGACGAGACCGGCATCGCGAACCTGATCTTCCGCCCCAAGGTGTACGAGCGGGTCCGCGCTGCCGTGCGCAGGGCGGTCGCGGTGCGCGTCGAGGGCAAGGTCGAGCGACGCCATGGCGTGGTGCATGTCGTGGTGTCGCATGCCCGCAGCATCGATGCGCTGCTCGCCAAGGAAGGAGGCAGCGCGGGAGCCATCGCCTCGCAGTCGCGCGACTTCCACTAGCGCTGTCGGAAAGCGCCGAGGCGGTGTTGGCTCGATGCGATGCGAGGTCGGGGCGGTTCGGCGAGCCACGCCGCTGGCACGACCGTGTTTCGCCGATTCGGAATCGCGTGACGCCCTCGCGGCGCGTGACGCTCTCGCGGCGC
>JBJTOV010000444.1:0-2950 GCA_046074745.1 Planctomycetota bacterium
TCGAGGAGCGCGGGGCCTAAGCCTCGGAGAATCACCATGGGACAGAAGGTCCATCCGTTCGGTTTCCGCGTTGGCATCACCGAGGCGCACCGCTCCCGCTGGTTCGCCCCGAAGGCGCTCTTCGGCAGCCTCCTCGTCGAGGACTACAAGATCCGCCAGTTCGTGGATAAGAAGCTCAACCGCACGCCGCCGTTCGCGGCCGTGAGCGACATCCTGATCGAGCGCACGCGCGACGAGCTGACCGTGATCATCAAGACCGCGCGTCCCGGCCAGGTGGTCGGCCTGCGCGGCGCGGGCATCGAGACGCTTACCAAGGAGCTCCAGACGATGACGGGCCGCAAGGTCGTCATCAAGGTCGTCGAGATCAAGAACGCCGACCTCGACGCCAAGCTCATCGCCGAGACGATCGGCGAGCAGCTGAAGAAGCGCGCGAACTTCCGCCGCGTCCTCAAGATGCGCGCCGAAGGCTGCATGCAGAACGGCGCGAAGGGCATCCGCATCCTCCTGTCGGGCCGTCTCGGCGGCGCCGAGATGAGCCGCACGCTCGACACCCGCCTCGGCTCGATCCCGCTGTCGACGCTCCAGGCGAATGTCGACTACGCGGTCGCGCACGCATTCACCACCTACGGCGCCATCGGCGTGAAGGTGTGGGTCTTCAAGGGCCTGTACACCGAGCACGACGAGGACACCACGCAGTCGTCGGCCGCAGGTGGCCGCGCCCGCGCCCGCGGTCGCCGCTGATCCAGAGAGATTTCGTGAAACCAACCCGCGGCGGAGCGCGCTCCCCGCGGAACCCAAGATCGAGACAGCAAAGGACTCCCCATGTCCAACCTCATGCCGAAGCGAGTCAGGTTCAGGAAGCAGCAGCGCGGCAAGCTCCGCGGCAACGCCACGCGCGGCAACTATGTCGCGTTCGGCGACTACGGCCTGCAGGCCCTCGAGCCGCACTGGCTGTCGGGCCGCCAGATCGAGGCGGGCCGCATCGCCGCGCAGCACTTCCTGCGCCGCCAGGGCAAGATCTTCATCCGCGTCTTCCCCGACAAGCCGATCTCGAAGAAGCCGCTCGAGACCCGAATGGGCACCGGAAAGGCCGATGTCGACTTCTGGGCCGCGCGCATCAAGCCGGGCACCATGCTCTTCGAGATCGCGGGCGTGCCCGAGGACCTCGCGAAGCAGGCCATGGCCCGCATCGCCTACAAGATGCCCGTGCGCTGCCGCTTCGTCGGCCGCCGCATCAGCGTCTGATCGAACTGAAACGGGAACGGCCGCGCGGCGCGCGTCCTGCCCCACCGTCCGGTGAGCAAGTGAAGGAATCCAGCAATGAAGCCCGCTGAAGTCAGGAAGCTCTCGAACGACGACCTCAAGACGGAGGCCACCCGCCTCCGCCGCGAGCTCTTCACCCTCCGCTGCCAGTCGTCGACCGAGAAGATCGCCGACAACTCGCGCATCGGGAAGGCCCGCAAGGACCTCGCCCGCGTGCTCACCGAGCAGAACGCCCGCAACACCGCGAAGAAGAACTGAGGCACCCATGCCGAAGACCGAACTCGTCATCCCAGAGACCTCTCCGCGCCGCATCGGCGTCGTCGAGAGCGACAAGCGCAGCAAGACCCGCAAGGTCGTGATCGCCTACTCGGGCAAGCACCCGAAGTACGGCAAGTATGTGAAGAAGCGAAGCGTGCTCCAGGTGCACGACGAGAAGAACGAGTCGCGCCTGGGCGACCGGGTCGAGGTGGCCGAGTGCCGCCCGATCTCGAAGACCAAGTCGTGGGTGCTCGTCCGCGTGGTCGAGCGTGCGCCCGAGGGTGGCAGGATCGAGTTCGCCGAGGGCAAGGCCTGATCAGGCCCGCGCCGTTCGGAGCGAATGGAACCGTGTGAATCGACGCCGGGCGCGCCCGGCGATGGAGCGAAGCAATGATCCAGAAGGAATCCCGACTCGAGGTGGCCGACAACAGCGGCGCCAAGGAAGCCATGGTGATCGGCGTCCTCGGCAGCTCGACTGCCAGCGGCCGCTTCACCCGCCTCACCATGGGCGTCGGCGACCGCATCGTGTGCAGCGTCAAGAAGGCGCTGCCCAACGGCGATGTGAAGGCCGGCGACAAGGTGCAGGCCGTCATCGTGCGCTGCAAGTTCCCCACCCGCCGCGAGGACGGCTCGTATGTGCGCTTCGACTCGAACGCGTGCGTGCTGGTCGACAAGGACGGCAACCCGAAGGGCACCCGCATCTTCGGCGCCGTGGCGCGCGAGCTGCGCGAGAAGAACTTCATGAAGATCGTGTCGCTCGCGACGGAGGTGATCTGACATGCCGCGCCACATTCGCAAGGGCGACACCGTGATCGTGACCAAGGGCTCGTCGAAGGGCGTCGTGGGCGAGGTCCTGCGCGTCGTGGACGAAGGCGAGCGCGTCGTGGTCAAGGGCGCCAACATCCGCACCTACCACATGAAGCCGACGCAGCAGCGTCCGCAGGGCCAGATCCTCAAGGAGGAAGGCCCGATCCACGCCTCGAACGTGAGCCCCGTCGTCGACGGCAAGCCGTCGCGCGTGCGGTTCGTGTCGAAGCTGACGGATCCAAGTCCCGCGTCGCCGCTCGCGGCGGCAAGGAGTTGCACCAGCTCCGCGGCGCGACGAAGAAGAAGTGAGACTGAAGGAAGTGCATCGCGGTCCTCGACCGCAAGTCTGAACAAACCCGGCCGGCGCTCGCCCGTCGGAACATCGCCAAGGTCGCGCGCTGCGCGACACAGCAGAGAGAAGCAGATCAGCCCATGGCACACGTCAAGCGCAACTACCCCCGACTTCAGCAGGCCTACATCGACACCGTCGGTCCCAAGGTCCTCAAGGAGTTCGGCCTCGAGAACGTGCACCAGCTCCCGAAGTTGACGAAGATCGTTGTCAACGCGGGCGTCGGTAAGTACCTCGACAACCAGAAGCTCAAGCCCGAGGTGCGCGACCAGT
>JBJTOV010000445.1:0-5359 GCA_046074745.1 Planctomycetota bacterium
CGCGGCGTGCGCGCAGCGCGCGGGAACCTCCGAGCGCATCGAGGCGATCGGGCTTTCGGGGCAGATGCACGGGCTCGTGCCGCTCGATGGCCAGGGCGAGGTGGTGCGGCCTGCGATCCTCTGGAACGACTCGCGCAGTTCGGCGGTCTGCGCAACGCTGCAGGATCGCGAGCCCGGGCTTGCGGCGCTGCTCAGGATGACGGGAAACCGCGTGTTTCCGGGGTTCCAGGCACCGAAACTTCTTTGGATGCGCGAGCACGAGCCTGCGGCGTTCGCGCGCACGGCGAAGGCGCTCCTTCCGAAGGACTGGCTGCGCTGGCGCTTGTCGGGAGCCTTCGCGGCCGAGCCGAGCGATGCGTCGGGAACCGCGGTGTTCGACTGCGCGCGGCGCAACTGGTCCGAGGAGATGCTGCGCGCGGTCGCGCTGCCGCGATCGCTGTTTCCCGATGTCGCGGAGTCGCCCGTGCTCAGCACCCGGCTTTCGGCGGCTGCCGCGCGAGAGCTCGGCCTGCGTGCGGGGATCGGGATCGCGGGCGGCGCGGGCGACCAGGCCGCGGCGGCGGTCGGAAGCGGCATCGTCTCGGAGGGAACCGTGTCGTGCACGATCGGCACCTCCGGCGTTGTATTCGCTGCTTCGAACGCATGGCGAGCGACCCCGAACGGCGAGCTGCACGCGTTCTGCCATGCCGTTCCCGACCGCTGGCACTTCATGGGGGTGATGCTCTCCGCGGGCGGAAGCCTGCGGTGGTTCCGCGACACCGCGGCGCGTGACGCCGCCGCCGAAGCCGCTGCGCGCGGCATCGATGCGTACGAGGTTCTCGCGGAGCGCGCAGCGAGGGCGCCTATCGGCTGCGAAGGTCTCGTGTTCCTGCCGTACCTCACCGGAGAGCGCTGTCCGATCCCCGATCCCGCGATCCGCGGCGGGTTCGCGGGCCTCGATGTATCGCATGGCGTCGATCATCTCGCGCGCGCGGTGTTCGAAGGAATCACGGCGGGACTTGCGGGAAATGTCGACCTGATGCGCGAATTGGGCGTCGTCGTCGCCGAGGTGCGGCTTTCGGGCGGCGGCGCGAAGAGCGCGTTCTGGCGGCAGATGTGCGCCGACATGTTCGAGGCCGACATCACCGCGCTCGCATCGGAGGCGAGCGGCGCGTTCGGCGTCGCGCTGCTTGCAGCGACGGGAGCGGGAGTCTTCAGTTCGGTCGTTCAGGCGTGCGCGGCGACCGTGTCGACGCGCGACCGAATCGCGCCTTCGGGCGAAGCGCTGCGATCATGTCGCGCGGTGCGGGTGCGTGCCCGACGGGCTGCGGAACGCGCGCTGCGCGCGGAGCAGCCGCGATGACGGCATTCCTGCTGGAGGCGCTTCGCTGGATCGCCGCGATCGCGGGCATGGCGGTGGTCGCGTGGATCGCGTGGAAGCTGGTGAACAGGCAGGAGGCGAAGGACGCGGAGTTCCGCAAGAAGCTCGATGACGACGACGAGCGCGCGTCGAAGGGCCGCTTCGGCCCCCCGCGCTGAACGGTGCCAGGCAGGTGCCAGGCACCTGCCTGGCGTACCCGGCACCTGCACGGCACCGTTGTAATGTTTCGACTTGTTCATGTTGAAACCGTCGGGCGCCCCCGCGTTTCGGCGCGGAACCGCGCGATGTATGACGACATTGGTGGTGACGGGTAGGTGCCGGGTGCGCCAGGCAGGTGCCTGGCACCTGCCTGGCACCGTTCGCAGCCGTCGTCCGCGTCAGGACATGCGCGAGCGAATCGGTCCCATCACGCGCTGCAGGTCGCGGCCCGGGCACGCCGTCGGGTTCCATTCCTTGTGCGTCTTCACCATCGACCGCTTCACCCTGTACTTCGCGCACAGCATCTTCAGCTGGTGCTCCAGCGCGGCTCGCTGCGCCTCGCTCACCTTCTGCTCGTCGAAGTTGCCCAGGCACATCACTCCGATGTTGCCCTCGTTGTGCGCGCGGACATGCGCCCCCTGGTACTTCAGGCTTCGGCCTTCCCAGATGCGGCCGGAGCGGTCGATCACATAGTGGTAGCCGATGTCGCCGAAGCCGCGGCCCTCGTGTCCGTTCCACACGCGGCGCAGCCGCTCGATCGTGTCGGTGCTTGAAGTGTCGGTGAAAGGCTCCATGCCCTCGTGATGCACCGTCACCGCCGTGACAGGCAGCATCGGCCGCATGTCGTCGAGATCAGGCTGCCTGTAGGTCCACCGCATGCGCGGGATCACCTTGCCGGTGAATCCGCTGGGAATCGCGGCATTCGCGACCGCCGGCTTGTCGTTCGGCGTGACGGTTCGCGGCTGCACGACGGTCGGTGCTCGCGACGAAGGCGCGGGCTGCTGCCACTTCTGCTTCGGAACCTCGCCGCCCTGCGTCCAGATTCCCGCGGGCATTCCGTCGTCGGAACCTGCGCGGGCAAGCGAGCCTGTCGTCGGCTTCTGCGAGGCGCAGGCGGCGAGAAACCCAAGGCCCGCGAGCACGAAGCCTCGGCGCGCGAGGCTCAACGCCGGTTCATGTCGCGACGCTCCATCGGAGGTCTCTTCGGTTTCGTCACGCTTCGGTCCAACATCCGACATGGCCGCTCCGGGAGGAATCGAGACTCGGATCCGTCATCGGCAATCCAGCGCGCAGAAACGCAGAAATCGGAGCGGGCGAAGGCCGGACTCCCCTGTCCCAGCCCTCCTTGCCAGCAAGGTCCGGCGAGGCGAGTCGCACCGCCCCATCGCGCCCGCGTCAAACCAGCTGTCCGCCCGAAGCTCACGCACGCATCGCCCCGCGGATCTCATCGACACGCGGCTGCAGCGCCCTGCCCGGGCACAGGGTCTGCGCACCCTGCCACTCGCGATGGGTCATGACCCGCGACGCGGGGATCCTGTAGACGCGCCGCAGGTCCGCGATCACGCGGCCGAGCGTCGCGACCTGCACGCTCGTCGGCGCCTGCACCTCGAAGTTGCCCATCACGAGCACGCCGATGTTGCCCTCGTTGTGGTCCTTCACATGCGCACCCTGCCAGAGCACCGAGCGCCCCTGCCACACCGCGCCGCCGCGGTCGATGACCAGGTGGTAGCCGATGTCGCCCCACCCGCGGGCGCGGTGCCCGACGCGGTAGCGCTCGATGCGCGCCGCCATGTCGCGCGGCGCCGAGGTCGTGACCAGATCGTCCATCCCGTCGTGGTGCACCGTCATCGCGGTGACGGGCAGCATGGGATTCATGATCGACAGATCGGGAGCGCCCTTCGCCCAGAGCGCCCGCGGCCGCGCGTACGGGAGCGCTGCCGGCCCGAACGGCCCCGCCCTCGTCGAGGCCACGCCCGCGGCGTCGATCATCGTCCGTTGCAGCGGCTGCTCGGCGTCCCCATCGGTCTCCCTCAGGGGCGGCGCCATGGGCCCTGGCTCGCCCCATTCCGCGCCAGGCAGCGACGACACCACGCGCTTCGGCGCACAGCCCGCGACGAGCGCCCACGCCGCGAACGCCCCTGCCGCCACGAATCCGCGCCGCGACGGCCACGCAAGGTCGCCACGCGCAGCCGCCTCCGCGAGCATCGCCTCAGGCGACAGCGCACCGTCGGCGCGCCATCCGTCGGGCGCGGCGTCGGGCGGCTCGGGGAGCGGCGTTCGTCGTTCTTTCTGCGGCATTGGTGGCGGTCCGGGCCGACGGACGCGGGCAGTGTAGATCGGCGCTCCGTGCCTGATCGCATCGAAACTGACGCGCCGCGGGCGGGTCGGATGGCCAACGCCGAATCGACCCGCGGGCTCCCGCCGACACCGCCTGCGCACCTCGCCGACGAAACCGCAGAAATCGGTGTTTTCATCGGTGTTTTCGGGGTGTTTCACGCGCCGCTCACGCGCGACTTCCACCCCCGCTTCTGCTAGAATCATGCTCCCGCCTCCGGACGCCGGAAACGGTCCCCGCCGAGGCGTTCCTTCAAGCGATCGGATCCATCTCGACATGACGCAGACCTCCCCCGCGACCGCCCCTTCGGTGCCAGATTCGTCGGGCTACACCTCGGAATCGATCCAGGTGCTCGAGGGCCTCGAGGCGATCCGCAAGCGCCCCGGCATGTATGTCGGCGGCACGGGGCCGAACGCCCTGCACCACCTCGTCTACGAGTGCGTCGACAACGCGATCGACGAGGTCATGGCCGGCTACGCCACCACGGTCACGGTGCGCGTGGGCGTCGACGGCTCGTGCACCGTGATCGACGACGGCCGCGGCATGCCCGTCGATCCGATGCGGCACGAGAATCCCGCCATCAACGGCCGCCCCGCGGTCGAGGTGATCCTGACCGAGGTGCACGCAGGCGGCAAGTTCGGCGACAACGCCTACAAGGTCTCGGGCGGCCTGCACGGCGTCGGCGTGAAGTGCGTCAACGCGCTCAGCGAGTGGACCGAGGTCGAGGTCTTCAAGAACGAGCGCACCTACCACATCGGGTTCGCGCGCGGCGAGGTCGTGAAGCCGCTCGAGCTCGTCGAGACGCTCCCGAAGTCGGCCGCCACCGAGAAGCGCACGGGCACGCGCATCTCGTTCCTGCCCGACGCGCAGATCTTCCCCGACACCGAGTTCAAGTACGAGACGCTCGAGAACCGGCTGCGAGAGCTCGCCTACCTGAACCCAGGCGTGGTGATCCGCCTCGTCGACGAGCGCGTCGACGCGAGCGGCCAGCGCCGCGACGCCACCTTCCACAGCCCCGACGGCCTCGGCGGCTATGTCGCGTGGCGCAACGAGCAGAAGACGATCCAGAGCCCCGTGATCGCGTTCACCGCCGAGGACGCGACGCAGTCGCTGCGCCTCGACTTCGCGATGCAGTATGTCGACTCGAACTCCGAGCTCACCACCGCGTTCGGCAACAACATCCCGAACCGCGACGGCGGCACGCATGTGGCGGGCTTCAAGAGCGCGCTCACCCGCGCGATCAACGGCTACGCCCGGAAGAACGGCCTGCTGAAGGACCTCGTCCCGTCGGGCGACGACCTGCGCGAGGGCCTGGTCACCGTGATCAGCGTGAAGCTGCCCAACCCGCAGTTCAACAACCAGACCAAGGAGAAGCTGCTCAACCCCGAGGTCGAGCCGTTCGTCTCGCAGTCGGTCGGCGACAAGCTGGGCGCGTGGCTCGAGGAGCATCCGAAGGAAGCGAAGGAGATCTGCCTGCGCGCCGTGCTGGCCGCGCAGGCGCGCGAAGCCGCACGCAAGGCGCGCGAGCTCATCAAGCGCAAGGGCGCGCTCGATTCGGGCGGCATGCCGCACAAGCTCAGCGACTGCTCGTCCGACGATGTCGAGAGGACCGAGCTCTTCCTCGTCGAGGGCGACAGCGCAGGCGGCTCGGCGAAGGGCGGCCGCGACCATGTGCACCAGGCGAT
>JBJTOV010000446.1:0-10716 GCA_046074745.1 Planctomycetota bacterium
CCTCCGCGGAGGCGTCCTCCCAGCCGTGGCGGTCGCTGATCGAGCCGTCCGGCGCCATCACGTTGATGGCCGCCAGCCCGTGGCGGATGCCGATGTCCCAGTCGTTGGGGTCGTGCGCGGGCGTCACCTTGAGGAAGCCGGTCGCGAACTGCGCCTTGGCGTCGGCCGGGTCGCCGCCGTGCTCGACGGGCATGACCACGTAGTCGTCCTCGACCACCGGGATCACGCGGCCCACGATCGGCAGGCGCAGGCGCTTCCCGCGCAGCGCGGCGGCGCGTGGGTCCTTAGGGTTGACGGCGACCGCGGTGTCGCCGAGCATCGTCTCGGGGCGCGTGGTGGCCACGGTGACGTGGCCCGACCCGTCCTCGAGCGGGTAGCGGAGGTACCAGAAGTGGCCGTCCACCTCGTGCATCTCCACCTCGTCGTCGGCGAGCGCGGTGCGCGTGACCGGGTCCCAGTTGACGAGCCGCTTTCCTCGGTAGATGAGTCCCTCGTCGAAGAGCCGCAGGAACGCGTGCCGCACCGCGGCCGCGCACACCGGGTCCATGGTGAAGCGGGTGCGGTCGTAGTCGCACGAGGCGCCCATGGCCCGAAGCTGCCCGAGGATGGTGGCCTCGTACTCGTCCTTCCACTCCTGGACCTTGGCCACGAACTCCGTGCGCGAGAAGTCCGCGCGGCGCTTGCCCTGCTGCAGCAGCCGCTTCTCGACCACCGTCTGCGTGGCGATGCCCGCGTGGTCGGTGCCCGGCATCCACAGCGTGTTGAAGCCGCGCATGCGGTGGTAGCGCGCGAGCAGGTCCTGCAGCGAGTTGTTGAACGCATGGCCGAGGTGGAGCGCGGCCGTGACATTGGGCGGCGGGATGAAGATCGCGTACGCCTCGCCCTTCGCCGACGGCTCGGCGTGGAAGGAACGCGCGGCGTCCCACTTCGCGCGCACCGCGCCCTCGGCGTCGGCGGGCACATAGGCCTTGGGCAGTTCGGCGGGCGCGGAGGTGGCGGCGTTCGGTCCGGAGGACATAGGGGCGGCGATTCTACTTTCCCCGTCCTGCGGGAAGTCGCGCGAATTGCGCGGTTTGCGAGCGGTACGATCCGCGCATGAACTTCCCGCGCGCCGCCAGCCTCGCCTTCGCCGCCGCGCTCGCGGCCTCGTGCGGGCGCGAGGATCCGCCGCGCGCCGCGGCACCCGTGGCGCCGAGCGCACGCGAGTCGGACGACGCCGCGCAGGCGATCGAGACCTTCATCGCCGCAGGGCGGACGCGCGAGGCCGAGCTGGTGGCGCGGCGACTGCTCGAGAAGTCGCCCGCCGGGACACCGGGCGCCGCCAAGGCCGACGAGCTGGCGGCTCGCGCGCTGTTCGCACGGGCGGAGCTTGCGGCCGCCGAGCTCAATCCTTCCGAGCGCGCGGCCCTGCTTGCCGAGGCCGCCGCGTGCGCCGCCCGCGCGGCAGGCGCCGGCTCACCCGATGCCGTGCGCCTTCGCTTCGCCGCCCTGCTCGCCGCGCGCACGGGCGACCACGCCGCCGCCACGGCGCTCTACGACCGCGCGCTCGCGGCCGCGCCCGACGACCTGCAGTCGCTCCTCGATGCGGCGATGTCGGCTGTGGCCGCGAAGGACCTCGCGCGCGCGAAGATGCTGCTCGAGCGACGCGTCGCGCGCGCGCCGGACGACGCGTGGTCGTTCGGGCTCGCCGCATCGGTCGCGCTCGCCGAGTCGCGCGCCGACGATGCCGCGGCCGCCGCGCGCGAGGCGCTCCGCCAGGACGGCGATGTGCTCGAGTTCCGCCTGCTCCTTGCCCGCGCGCTGCGCGCCCAGCGAAAGCCCGACGAGGCCGCGCGCATGCTGTCGGCACTCGACGACGCGGCGCGCGCGCGGCCTGCGATCGCCGAGCAGCATGCGCGCGCGCTCGAGGAGTCGGGCGACCTCGCGGGCGCCGCCCGCGCGTGGGAACTGTCGCGTCGCGCGAACCCCGCCGATCCCTTCGTTCGCGCGGAGACCGCGATCGCGTTCCACCGCGCAGGCGACACGGCGCGCGCGGCAGCCGAGCTCGCCGAGCTGCGCGCCCTTCCGGGCGCCGCCGACCACGCGGCCCGCGCCGAAGCGTCGATCGCGCCGCGCTGAACGCCGATGCGCTCAGCGCAGGCTGCGTCCGCCGTCGATCGGAATCGTCTGTCCCGTGATGTAGCTCGCCTCGAGCACGAGGAACCGCGCGAGCCGCGCCGCCTCCTCGGGAGTTCCCGCGCGCCCAAGCGGCGTGCGGCCGAGGATCGCGCCCTTCGCCTCGTCGGGAAACCCGTCGGGCCACATCACCACGCCCGGCGCGATGCAGTTGACCCGCACATGCGGCGACAGCTCGAGCGCGAGCTGCTCGCTGAGCGCGCGCACGCCCGCCTTCGCAAGCAGGTACGCCGCGTACCCCGCGCGCGGGCGACCAAGCGCGTAGATGTCGCTGAAGAAGACCACCGCCCCGCCGCCCGCGATGCGCGAGCGCGACAGCTCGCCGCGCAGCGACTGCGTGAGCAGCATCGGGCCCACCACCTCGACGCGGTGCATGTGCTCGAGCTCGGCCGCGCCGATCTGCCCGAACGGCGAAGGCCTGTACTCGGACGCGTTGTGCACGATGGCGTCGCAGCCGCGCTCCGTCATCCGCGCGCCGAGGCGCTCGACCGACCGCGGGTCCGAGAGATCGAGCTCGGCCACCTCGGCCTCGACCGCGTGGCCTGCCTCGTCGCCCACGCGCCTCGCCTCGGCGGCCGTCGAGGCGCATTCGGCCCCGCTCGCTCGGTAGGTCAGCACCAGATCGCAGCCCGCAGCCGCCAGTTCAAGCGCGATCGCCCGCCCCACTCGGCGGGCGGCGCCCGTCACGAGCACCACGGGGCGCTGCCGCGCTTCTCCCGATCCGGCCGACGCTGCTGCAAAGAGCCCTTCCATGTGACCGATGATACGGGACCGCGAAGGGCCGCACCCCGCCCTCCCCGGCCTTCGGGCCCTGCGCGAAACGGGGGAACAGGCCCGTCCTCCCGTGCGTCGAAGGCCGTTCCCGCCGCAGTCAAGCCGTAGAATCCGCTTCCCATGCCCGACGCCAAGCCACCAGCCAGGACCACGCGGCGCACCGTGCTGCGGCTTGGCGTGCTGCTCGGGCTGCTCGTGCTCTCGGCGGTCGTGCTGCTGACGCGGCCCTGGGTGCTCATGCGCGTCATCCTGCCGAACGCGGCCCGCAACATCGGCGGCGAGGTGACGGCCAGCGTGATCCGCATGGGCGCGCCCGACGAGATCGTGATCGAGGACCTGCGCGTGCGCGCGCCGCAGGGCGCAGGCGAGGCGTACGAACTCGCACGCGCCGACCGCATCCGCGTGCGCTTCGAGCTCCTGCCCCTCCTGTGGGGCGACCTGCGCGTCACGCGCGTCTCGGTCGGGCGCCTGTCGCTGCGCATGGCCGAGTTCGCCGATCGACCGGGCGAGTTCACCGCGCTCCTCCTCAAGCCCGCGCCCTCCGACGCGCCCGCGCAGCGGCCCGCGACGATCTCGATCGACGACCTCGTGCTCGAAAGCGGCATCGTCTCGGGCGAGCGCTACGAGCGGCTCGGCGACCTGCGCTTCCGAGGAGCGCTGACGCCCGTCCTCGGCGACGCCTACTCGTTCGCCGTGAAGCTGCAGGGCCTGCCCGACTCGAAGGGAACGCTCGCGGTCGGCGAGATCGAGGGCAGCTTCGACGGCGGCACGCGCGCGTTCGATGTGTCGGTGTCGGATGTGGTGGTGCGCGACGGCAGCATCTCGGTCGCCCCGCTGCGCGTGCGCGCGTGGGCGCGCGAGCTCGGCCTCGAGGGCCGCATCCGCAGCGCGCGCATGTCGAGCTCCGAGGCCGAGGGCACCACCGCCGAGATCGATGTCGACGGGCTCGCGATGGACCTCCCCATCGAGCAGCTCGGCGACGAATCGCTCGACGCCGCATGGAAGGGCTTCGAGGACGGCCGCATGGTCGACCTCGAGGCGAAGCCGCGCATGACGCTGCGCGAAGGCGTGCTGCGCCTCTCCGACGACCGCATCACGCTCGAGAAGCTCGAAGGCGCGCTCGGCGCGCGCGAGAAGGACAGCCAGGTGCTGCCCGTGCCCTTCGAGTGCTCGTTCGCGCTCGACCTGCCGAACCCCGAGGGCGGCGTGCGCGACTGGGGCAAGGCCGATTCGTGGCTGCGCGAGTCGCTCGCCGCGGCGCCGTTCCGTCTCGATCTCGGCATCCGCCGCTTCTCCTCGCCCGAGGGCGACGACGCCGCGCGCACGCTGCAGCTGCCGCGCGCGGCGGCGAAGATCCTGTCCGACTTCGACATCACCCGCTGGACGATCAATGTCGACACGCGCATCGAGCGCGGCGTGGCGGCGCGCGCGGGGCAGCCTGCGCCGATCCGCTCGAGCGGCACGCTGCGCCTCGAGCGCGGTTCGGGCGCATACCGCGAGTTTCCCTACCGCCTCGACGATGTCAGCGCCGTCATCTCGTTCGAGAACGACAACCTCACCATCGAGCGGCTGACCGGCCGCGGCGCGGAAGGCGCGATGGTCGCCATCGACGGCCGCCTCACCGACATCAAGGAAGGCGCCGAGATCGAGGTCAACATCACCTGCGCCGACGCGCCGATCGACCGGCGCCTGTTCGATGCGTTCGAGGAGGGCCCGCGCGCCGGCATCGAGATCCTCTTCGACGGACGCGCCGCGGGAACGCTGGCCGCGGCGGGGCTGCTGCCCGACAAGGAGAGCCTCGACCGGCAGCGCGCCGAGCTGACCGCCCTTGGCGACGGCGAGCGCGCGCGCGACGACCGCGCGCGCCTGCAGCGCAGCGTCGACGCGGGCCCGTTCGCGCTCGGCGGCCGCTGCGGCTTCAACATCCGCGTGTATTCGCCGAAGGGATTCGACCAGCCCGTGATCGTGACCGGCGATGTGCGCGTCCGCGACGCGGGCCTCGTGTTCGAGCGGTTCCCGTATCCGCTGCGCATCCGCAGCGGTTCGTTCACCGTGCTCGACGAGGCGGTTGTGATCGGAGGCGACGGGCTGCGCGCGATCACCCCCGCGGGCGGCATGTTCACGGTGAAGGGCTCGGTGAACATGCCCCGCGACGGCAAGGGCGGGCGCGACATCCGTCCGCTCATCGAGATCGCCGACTCGGACGATGCGGTGAACCCGGCGCTGCTCGCGTCGATTCCCCACGACGACGACGGGCGCGAGCGCCCGCAGGGATGGCCCGGCGCCGACCTCGCTCCCGCGGGCAGGCTGCTCGAGGCGCTCGGGCTCTCGGGGCGCATCGAGCTCGACGGACTCGTGTCGACGAAGGCCGATGGATCCGAGGACTTCCGCGTGCGGCTCGCGTTCTCGCAGGGGCGCGCCGAGCCCGACGCCGACGGCCGCGCGTACCTCGCGACGCAGGGCCTCGAGTGGCCGAAGGAGTTCGCGCTCGACGAATGCAGCACGCGGCTCGACATCGTGCCCGAGCGCGTGACTTTCGAGCAGTGCGCGGGCAACTACGGCACGGGAAGCGTCGTCGCGCGCGGCTTCGCGTCGCTCGACGGGCCGGACCGGCTCGTCGAGATCGAGCTGCGCAACCTGCCGATCGGCCGCGCGTTCGAGCCGTACCTCGCCGCCGACCCCGCGGTGGCTGCGGAGCGCTTCCGCGACTTCGCGCCGAGCGGTTCGCTCGACGGCATGATCCGCCGCGAGGTCGGGGCGTCGGGCTCACGCACCTCGGGCTCGCTCATGCCGCGCACCGTCGAGGTCACGCTCGACGGCAGCCGCGTGCGCGCCGAGCGCTCGCAGGGAAGGATCGCGATCGACGACCGCGGCGTCACCGCCGAGGCGCTTCAGTTCAGGCTGTGGACGGGCGACCGCGACGACGGCGAGCTTCGCCTCTCGGGATCGCTCGATGTCGACGAGCCCGAGGGCACGGCCGATGCGCTCGAGGCCACGATCCGCGGAGGGCGCGTCGAGAGCCCCGCGACGCAGGCGGTGCTCGCGCGCCGCGCGCCCGCGGTGCAGGAGGCGCTGCGCGCGCTCGATGCGACGGGAGTCTTCGACGCGCGCTATGTGCGCACCGCCGACGAGCGCGTCACCGTCACGCCGAAGGTGATCGAGCTCGGGCGCAGCGGAGAGCGCGTCGAGCTCGATTTCGCCGAGCGCGACCGCGTGACCGTCGACGAGACGGGCGTGCGCTTCGACGCCGACGCCACGATGCGCGGGGCCGCCGAAGGGCGCTACACCGTGTCGGGCACCGTGAGCGTTCCGCAGGGCCAGCAGCTGCTCGCCGCCAGCGTGCGCATCGACGCCGCGGCGCTCACGCCCGCGCTGCGCGCGCTGCTGCCCGCGCCGCTCGCATCGTCGGCCGAGACGATCGACCTCACCTCCGCGGGTGCGTTCACGCTCGCGCTGCCTGCGATCGAGGGCCGCTGGCGACCCGGCGCGGACCTCGAGTCGCCCGACACCTTCACGATGCGCGGCGAGACGGCGTTCAAGGGCGCTTCGTTCGACTGCGGCGCCCGCATCGACGGCGTCGACGGAACGCTGCCGTTCGAGCTCGCGTACGAGCCGCGCTCGGCGGCGCCCGTCCGCTTCACGGCCACGCTGTCGGCCGAGCGGGCGCGCGTGTTCGACCGCGAGCTCGGCGCGGGAACCACGCGCATCGCGACCGCGCGCGGCGGAGAGGTGCTCGAGATCGCTGGCGCAGGCGACTTCTACAGCGGGCGCTACGACCTCGACGCGCGCGTCGACTTCGAGCGCAAGGAATACTCGATGCGCGCACGCGTGGCCGACGCGTCGTTCGCGCGCGTCCGCGATCCGAAGGCCGCCACGCTGCCCGCGTCGCAGGGGCGACTTGCAGGAACGCTCACGCTGCGCGGTCCGCTCGGCGGCACGCCCGAGGCGCTGGCCGCGCGCACGGGCGAGGGCCGCGTGGGCGTGCGCGACGCGACCATGGCCAGCGAGCCGATCGCGATGCGCGTGCTGCAGCTTTCGCAGCTCATGCTGCCCGTGAGCGGCGTGATCTCGGCCTGCGATGTCGACTTCACCGTGCGCGGTGCGAAGGCGCAGCTCGATCGCGTGCTCCTCGAGAGCGGCACGCTGCGCCTCGACGGCACGGGAACCGTCGACATCCCGACCTTCGCGATCGGCCTGCGGCTCTTCCCGCGCGGAACGGTGCCGCTCCTGAGCGATGTCGTGGGGGGCGTCACCAACCAGCTCTTCGCGATCGATGTCACGGGCACCGTCGGGGAGCCGCAGGTCGCGGTCGCGCCCCTTCCGCAGGTCGTGAAGCCGCCCGAGGCCGCTCCGCGGCAGGACGCGACGCCCGACGCGACGACAACGACGCCCGCGGGCCCCGCGCAGGAACCCGCCCCCCAGAGGGGCCGACGATAGGAAACGCCTGCAGGCGCATTGTCGCCGCAGGAACGCGACAGGACCGACCACACGATGACCAGCACACCCGAAGGCCACGCGCCGAAGCCAGGATCGCCCGCCCACCCGCTCGCACTTTCGCAGATCGAGTCCGCCGTCGACGGCTTCTTCACGGCTTCAGGCGTCGAGCCTTCGTCGGAGGCGCGCGAGCTCGTGGCCGAGATCATGCTCTCGGGCCTGAAGCTCGTGTCCGACGGCGCGGACATGGGTCAGCTCAAGCTCGTGCGCAGCGCGCTCAAGGAGATGCGCCACGCGTACCGGATCTTCAACCCCTACCGTGGCACGCACAAGATCTAGATCTTCGGCAGCGCGCGCACGCCCGAGACCGACCCCGACTACGCGATGGCGCGGGAGTTCAGCCGCGCGATCTCCGAGGCCGGATGGATGGTGATCACGGGCGCGGGCGACGGCATCATGAAGGCGGGCCACGAGGGCCCCGATGTCGAGAAATGCTTCGGGCTGCGCATCAGGCTGCCCTTCGAAGTGGGCGCGAACTCGGTGATCGACGGCGATCCGAAGCTGGTCAACTTCCGCTACTTCTTCACGCGCAAGCTGATGTTCATGGCGCACAGCGAGGCGGTCGCGGTGTTTCCGGGCGGATTCGGTACACAGGACGAGCTCTTCGAGGCGCTCACGCTGATCCAGACGGGCAAGTCGAACCTGGTGCCCGTGGTGCTGATCGAGCATCAGGGCGGCGACTACTGGCGGAGCTGGGAGGAAGGCTGCGTGAAGCCGCTTGCGCGGCGCCGCCTGATCTCGCCCGAGGATTCGGGGCTCTATTCGATCCACTACGACGCGCACAGCGCCGCGCAGGAGGTGTGCGAGTTCTACCGCCGCTTCCACTCGATGCGCTTCGTGGGCAAGGACCTGGTGCTGCGCCTGAAGACCCCTGTCACCGACGACGAGATGCATCGCATCGACCGAGACTTCCGCACCGACCTGTGCGAGCGCGACGGATTCCGCGCGGTGGCGGCATTCGACGACGAGGACGACCACCGCGACCTTCCGCGGCTCGCGTTCCGATTCAACCGCCGCGCCTGGAGCCGCGTGCGCGCGCTGATCGACTCGCTGAACGGTTCGCGGCGCGGCACGGCATGAGCGTGTTCGCGCGCATCCTTGCGGCGGCGGCGCTCGCGGCTTGCTGCGCGGCGGGCGCATGCCGCTCGGCGGCGCCGCGCGGAGATTCCGCGGTCGCGAACGAAGGGGTGCCGATGGGCGGCATCGGGCTCGAGACCTCGCGGTGGTACCTCGAATCCGATCCGTCGGTCCGTGCGAGGGGCATCGAGCAGGCGCTCGCGTCGGGCCTCGCGGCGCGCGTCGAGTGCGATTTCGCGAGGAACGGCTTCACCGTGCTCAGCGTGCCCGCGACGAGGCTCGGAGAACTTCTCGCCGTGCTCGGCGGGAGCCCGACCGAGCGGCGCACGACGCTCGGCCAGGTGACCGCGTGGGCGGACCTTGCGACGGCGCGCATCGAGCGCGAGCGGGTGATGGTGGTCGGCGGCCGAATCGGTCCGATCGCCCCGCGCGACGACGACCGCGCGGGTGGGCCCGATCTCGAGGCGCTGGTCAGGCTCTCGCTGCGCGGCTGGTGCTTTCCGACGGTCGAGGGCGCCGTGGCGCGGCTCGAACTGCGCGCGACCGAGGAGCCCGCCCGCGCGGGCAAGCTTTCGCTCGATCCGTCGCGCGGCCGCGACCGCGCTCGGCTGCTCCGCTTCGGGAAAGCCGCGCTCGAGTGCCCTGCGGGCCAGGCGGTGGTGATCCTCGAGACACCGGTGGTGCCCGCCGACCCGAGCGAGGACGACGGCCCGCCTGCCGCGACGCCGCCCACGGTGGCTGCGCTCCTGATGGATGGGGCGCCCTTCCCCGACCGGGCGCTCGCTGTGGCCGTCATACCCTCGTTCGCCGATATCCTGCCTGCGGCGGCGCCCCTGCGGGTGTCGACCGAGGCGGACGCCGCCGCGCCTTCCGCCCCGACGGGCCCCGAGCCATGACGATGACCGCCGATGAACGCACCCCGAACCGACGCGACCGCCGACAGCGCCGGCGGCGGCGCGCGGCCAGCGTCCTGCCCACCCTCTTGACCCTTGGCAACGCGATCTGCGGCTTCGCGGCCATCCATTACGCCGCGAAGCCGATCGAGGACACGGCGATCGGGTGGTCCACGCTCACGGTGGCGGGCGCGCTCGTCTTCCTCGGCATGTTCTTCGACGCGATCGACGGATCGGTCGCGAGGCTCACCCGGTCGACCTCGGCGATCGGCGCGCAGCTCGACAGCCTGGCCGATGTCATCACCTTCGGCGTCGCGCCCGCGTTCATGACGCTGCGGCTCGTCACCCACTACTACGGCCCGACGCCCGATGTGCAGATTCTCGGGCCCGCCGACAGCGCGTACTCGAAGCTTCTTTGGGCGATCGCGGCGTTCTACATGTGCTGCACGGCGCTCAGGCTGGCGCGGTTCAACGCCGAGGTGCGCAGCGACAAGGAGGAGGATCACCTCTTCTTCAAGGGCCTTCCGTCGCCCGGGGCCGGCGGAACGGTCGCAAGCCTGATCGTGCTGCACCAGCACCTGCTGCACAAGCACGCGGGCATCGAGGACGGTCTTGCGTTCGCACGCGCGTCGGCGCTCGGCATTCCGCTGGTCACCGCGATCGTGGCGTTCGCGATGATCTCGAGCATCCGATACTCGCACTTCGCGAACAGGGTGTTGCGGGCGCGCCGAGGATTCCAGAGCCTGCTGCGCATCGTCATCCCCGTCCTGATCGCGATCTGGTGGCCCGTGCAGGCGCTGGCGATCGGGTTCGTGGTCTACGCGCTCTCGGGACCCGTCATGTCGATGGTGCGGCGCGAACCACACGCGCTCGCGCCGAAGGAGTGAGGAAGCGATGAGCACCGTCGACCACACGCGCGTGCCCGATGCCTCGGGCCGGTTCGGATCCTTCGGCGGGCGCTATGTGCCCGAGACGCTGTTCGCGGCGCTCGAGGAGCTCGACGCCGCCTACCGCGACGCGCGCGCCGACGCGGGGTTTCTCGGGGAAATCGACCGACTGCTGCGCGAGTTCGTCGGCCGGCCGACGCAGCTCACGCCGGCGCCGCGCCTTTCGGCCCATGCGGGCGGCGCGTCGATCTGGCTGAAGCGCGAGGACCTTGCGCACACGGGTGCCCACAAGATCAACAACGCACTTGGACAGGCGCTGCTCGCCAAGCGCATGGGCAAGACCCGCATCATCGCCGAGACCGGCGCCGGCCAGCACGGCGTGGCGACCGCAACCGCCTGCGCGCGCTTCGGCATCG
>JBJTOV010000447.1:0-3620 GCA_046074745.1 Planctomycetota bacterium
GTTCGTAACGAACTGCAGAACTTCATCGGCGCCGAACTGCGCAAGCAGGGTTACCACCAGGTCTACACGCCGCACATCGGGAAACTCGATCTCTACAAAACGAGCGGCCACTTCCCCTACTACAAAGAGTCGCAGTTCCCCGCGATTGTTGAGGGCGACGATCTCACCAAACTCTGCGATTCGGGCTGCACCTGCGCCGAGCTCGTCTCGCGCATCGACGGCGTGAGCGCGCAGTTTGCAGACCAGCTGAACTCCCGCACCGGCCGCGAGGTCATCGGGCAGGACAAGGTCATGGACGCCGACAAGCTCATCAACGGCTTCCTCCTGAAGCCGATGAACTGCCCGCATCACGCAAAGATCTTCGCCAGCGAGCCGCACAGCTACCGCGACATGCCCGTGCGCCTGGCCGAGTTCGGCACGGTGTACCGCTGGGAGCAGTCGGGCGAACTCAACGGCATGACCCGCGTGCGCGGCTTCACCCAGGACGACGCGCACCTCTTCGTGCGCGAGGACCAGGTTGCCGAGGAGGTGCTCGGATGCCTCTCGCTCGTCAAGATCATCTTCTCGACCCTCGGCATGAACGACTACCGCGTGCGCGTGGGCCTGCGCGACCCGGACGGCACCAAGTATGTCGGCGACCCCGCCAACTGGGACAAGGCCGAACAGGCCTGCCGCGACGCGGCGCGCACGCTCGGCGTCCCGTTCAGCGAGGAGCCCGGCGAGGCCGCCTTCTACGGCCCGAAGATCGACTTCGTCGTCAAGGATGTGATCGGCCGCTCGTGGCAGCTCGGCACCGTGCAGGTCGACTACAACCTGCCGATCCGCTTCGATCTCTCCTATGTGGGCGCCGATAACCGCCCCCACCGCCCCGTGATGATCCACCGCGCGCCGTTCGGGTCGATGGAGCGCTTCTGCGGCGTGCTGATCGAGCACTTCGCGGGCGCCTTCCCCTGCTGGCTGAACCCGGAGCAGGTTCGCATCCTGCCGATCAGCGAGAAGAGCGCAGCCTACGCAGACGAGCTCCTCGCGGCTCTCAAGGCCCGCGGCATGCGCGCCACCGTCGACCACTCGAACGACCGCGTTCAGGCCAAGATCAAGGTGGCCGCCGAGGAGAAGATCCCCTACATGGCGGTGGTCGGCCCGCGCGACGCCGAGAACCGCGTGGTCAGCGTGCGCGCCCGCGGCGTCGAGGCCAACCTCGGCGAGATGCCGTTCGATGCGTTCGTGTCGGGCATCGCATCCGAGATCGAGCTTCGGCTGCTTTCGGGCGCGGCGGGCACGGTGCAGGCGTCGCTGGCCAAGTAGCGCGGCGCACGCTGCGCTGGTGCGAAGGCACAAGCACGCGATACCACCCGATAACCACGGCGTGCCCATGTCGCGAAGTGCGAGACGCGTCTCCTGAGGGCGACCCAAGTGCAGCGCCAACAAGGGCGCAACGCTATCCGACTTGCCATGCGATGGTCGCGATGGTTCAGGCGTTGGCTCAGGCAATGGTTCAGGCAAGGGCGGAAATCAAGCCCTTCAGCCGCCAAGGATGCGCAACTTCCCAAAAATTCCAACGACTCTCATTTTGTGTTCGTTCAGAGCCGAAGTACTCTCGGCAATGCTTGATGAGGCAATCGCTCGGATCCGGTTTTCGAGGATTGACCGTCCCACAAGACCAAGGTTTCAGATTTTGGAGGATCGCATGATTCGCGGTAAGTACATGAGCGCCGGCGCAGCGCTGCTCGGGACGCTGCTGGCGGCCTCGGCGTATGGCCAGTGCACCACGGGCACGGGTAACTTCGTGCAGAACGACGGCGGTTGCCCGGTCACGGGTACGGCCGACCCCAACGGCGGCTGCAATGTCAGCCCCGTCGCCTTCCAGACGAGCGGCAACCTTTCGACTGCCAACTCCTCGTTCACGATCAGCGGAACCATCGGCCAGGATCCCGCCGCCAACAGTCGCGACATCGACTGGTACTCGTTCACGGTCACCGATCCGTGCTTCGTGAACATCTCGGTCGCCATGACCAATCCGGACGGCACCGCCCCCGCGGCGAACACCATCCTGATCTTCTCGGGCAACTTCAATCCGGACGGCACCCCCGACTGCAACAGCGTGCTCGGCTACGCCTTCCCCGCCTGCCCGGCGGCCTACCCTGAGTTCTTCGCGCAGCCCGGCACCTACATGTGCATCGTCACGACGCAGTTCGCGTCGGGCGGCGGCCTCGCCTGCAACTCGCCCTACCTCGCGACCGTCTCGGCGCGCTTCACCCAGTTCTCGTCGTGCGGCAACCCGTCGTCGGGCACCTGCGGCGTCGCGACCCCGTCGGTCGGCGGCTGCCAGGATGTCGCCTGCTGCGACCGCATCTGCACCGCGAACCCGCTGTGCTGCGACATCGCGTGGGATGCCTCCTGCGCGACCGCTGCCCAGCTCCCCACCGCCAACGGTGGCTGCGGCATCTTCGTCTACAACTGCTCGGCCCCCGGCGCTGGCGTGCCGAACGACTGCGCGACCTCGCCCGCCGCGGCAGCGGTCGACGCGATCGTCGCGTTCGACAACACGAACGCCACCACCGACGGCCCGAACAACGGCCAGTGCGGCTCGGACACCCTGAAGGATGTCTGGTTCGTCACCCAGTCGCCGGCTGACGGCAACATGACCCTGATCTGCAACTCGCCGACCCAGGATGTCGTGCTCTCGGCCTACGGCCTTGGCACCACCTCGACGGTCGTCGGTGCGGATCTCGCCAACAACTTCCTCGGCTGCGTCGATGTCAACGGCATCGGTGGCGAGGGCGCCGTCCTTCCGGGCGTCGTGGCCGGCAACTACTACCTCTGGCGCGTGGGTATCTGGGGCAACCCCCAGACCCCGGGCTCCGAGGGCACCGCTGGCGCGGGCAACATCCAGATCTCGGTGGAGCGCGTCGTCTACTCGACGGGCAACCACGCTCCGATCTGCGACGCGTCGGGCGCAGGCGTGAACCTCGGCCTCTCGAGCGGCGCGATCTCCACAGGGTCTGTGCAGCGTTGGCTCGCGACTCCCTTCACGGTCTCTGACCCCGATGGTTCGGGCCCGCAGGACTCGTGGAAGCTCGCCCGCATCTCGCCCGAAGGCTTCCAGCCCGGTGGCACCACCAACACCAACTTCAACTGGATCATCTGGAGCCGCTCGGGCACGACCGTGCCGAACTACGCGGCCAACCAGATCGCTTCGGGTCAGATCGCGTATCCGACCCTCGGCGCGAACGGCGAGGCCGACATCTTCGCCGACATCGAGCTCCCCGCTGGCGAGTACTACCTGACGGTCTTCGCTTCGGCGGTCGGCAACCCCTGCCGCGCCAACGACGGCCAGTTGGTGCTCTCGAACTACGCGTGGTTCACCGGCGCCCCGAACTCGCCGGTCGTGTTCCCCGATCCCGCGCTCCCCGGCGGCTACTTCCTGTGGCGTTCGTCGGTGCAGTCGGGTTCGGGTCCGGCCAACGAGGTCCTCGTTGCCGGCACCACCAACCAGTGCGAAGGCAACACGGCCGCTGCCGGCTTCGTGAAGTACACCGCCCTCAACGGCGTGTACTTCCCCTGCTCGGGTGTGCTCCTGGCGTGGTCTACTCGCCCGCGCTCAACATCCTGGGCAACCC
>JBJTOV010000448.1:0-3609 GCA_046074745.1 Planctomycetota bacterium
GACGAGCGCACGGGCGAGGTGCTCGCGGCGGCCGCGCCCGATCCGAAGCTCGAGCGGCTGCTCCACCGCACCATCCACAAGGTGGGCGAGGACATCGAGAAGCTCTCGTTCAACACGGCGATCGCGGCGATGATCGAGCTGGTGAACGCCGCCACGCGGCCCACGGGCATGCCCGATCCCACGCAGGGCGGGCTCACGCGCGACCAGCTGCTGCGATTCGCGAAGATCCTGTGGCCGTTCGCGCCGCACCTCGCCGACGAGCTCGGCGCCAGGCTTGGCGTGACGGGCACCACGCCCGAAGGCGTGCGCGTGTCGCTCTTCGGGCAGGCGTGGCCCGCGCATGATCCCGCGATGCTCGTCGACGACGAGGTCGAGATGCCCGTGCAGATCCAGGGCAAGATCAAGGCGCGGCTCATGGTGCCTGCGAAGGCCGACGCGGCGGCGGTCGAGGCGCTGGCGCTCGCGCACGCCGATGTGGCGGCGGCGATCGCGGGCAGGCCCGTCAAGAAGGTCGTCGTGGTTCCCGGGCGCATGGTGAACATCGTGGTGTGACGCGGGGCGCGCGTGCGCGGGTACGCTGCGCGCATGGCCTCGCTTGCGGCGCGGATCTTCGGACTGCTCGCGGCGCTGTCGGCGCTCGCCGGCTGCGCGGTCGACACCTGCGATCTCGACCGCGTGGGCGATCCGATCGCGTTCGGCGAGATCCGCGAGACGGCCGCGTGGACGCCTGCGTTCGATCCCGCGTGGTGGAGCGAGATCGATGCGGCGTACGCGGAGTACGACGCGCGGCTTGCGCGCGTGGCGCGCGAGTCGTGGGATCCGCTGGTCTCCGCGCTGATGGATTGCGAGCAGGTCGGGTTTCCGAAGGATGCGCGCCGCGCGCGTGCGGTGTGGCAGCGGCATCTCGCGGTGCAGCAGGCGCTCGCGGGCGCCGAGGCGGCGCTCTGGGACGGCATCGACCGCAGGTTGCCGCCCGAGGCCGATGCGTTCGTCGGGCTGCTGCGCGCGCGTGCGCAGTTCTGGCGCGCGTCGTCGCAGTGGGCGCAGCATGGCGAGCGGCTTGCCGGCCCGCTCGAAACGATGGGCATCGAGGGCGTGCCCGTGGCCGACCGTGCGCTGTGCGAGGCGGCGACGGGCGCGTATGCGCGGCTCGCGGCGGTGTCTTCCGCGGCGGCTGCGCGCAGGTTCGAGGCGTATCTCGAGTACTGCGATGCGCTCGTCGAGACGGAGGCTGCGGCGGCTGCTGCGGCCGAGGCGGGGAATGCCGCGCCCGGCGCGGGTCAGGCGAGCGATGCGGTGCGCACGCTCGGCGCGGGTCAGGCGGCCGAAGCGCTCGGAAAGAAGCTGCGCGACCATGACCGGCGCGCCGCCGACGAGCGGGTGCGGGTGGCGCTTCTTGCCGAGAACCGCGCGTTTGCCGCGGCGATCGACGATGCGGCGCGGCGCGAGGATTCCCTCGAGCGCACCGATGTGCTGCTCCACCAAGGCCTGCGCGGCGCGGCGGGGGTGCGTGCGATGCGCGAGCTCGCGCTGCGCGCCGTGGCGCGGCGGCACCCTGACGACGCGGGGCGGCGTGCGCGCGTGGAGCAGGCGTTCGATGCGTACATGACGGCGCAGGCGCCGCTGCGCGCGCGGCTTTCGTCGGGTTCGGCGGCCGAGCGCAAGGCGGCGTACCGCGCGATCCTCGCGCTGTCGAAGCCGCTGTACGACGCGCTCTCGGGCGCGATCGAGGGCGTCGAGCCGCTCGCGCTCGAGCTCATGTCGCTCGCGGTGCTGCTCGATGGCGGCGATCCCGACGCGCTCGCCGAGGCGCTGGTGTCGCCCGCTGTCGAGGCCGAAGAGACGCCCGAGATCGACGAGGCGAATGCGAAGCTGCGCAACGACGGGCTGCGCGTCCTGTCGGGGTTCGCGCTGTCGCCGCGGGTGGTTCGCGTGCTCTCGGCGCGGCTTGGGCTTTCCGAGGCGGATGCGAAGGCGCTTGAGGAAACCGCGGCCGCCGAGCGGTCGCGCGTTGCGGAGGCGTCGAAGCCCATCGTCGAGCGGCTTTCGGCCGATGTCGACGGTTCGCTCGCGGCAGGGGCCTCGCAGGGCGCCGATGAGCGCGTGCGCGGGCTGATGCGCACGCTGCGCACGGCGCTTTCGGCGCTCAAGGCGCTCGACCGCGAGGCGAATGCGCGCGTGCTTGCCGAGGCCGCGCGGCTTGCGCGCGTCGATGCGTCGGACGAGCGCATCGAGGTCGCGCGGCTCGAGCTCGATCTGCTCGCGATCTCGGGAACGGGTGCGCGCACGCGCGAGGCGTTCGGCGTGGGCGGTGCGCCGTTCGAGGCCGCGGCAAGCCCGTTCGAGGTCGTCCGCTCGATGGATGTCGGCGGCGAAGTGCGCGAGGCCGCCGAGTCGGTCGTCTTCCGGCGAAGCGCGGAGCTTCGGGCTGCGCACGAGGAGCTTCTCGAGCAGATGATCCGCAATGTCGAGGGTTTCCTGCGGTACGGACTGAAGCGCCAGGCCGAGGGGGACCGCGGAGCGAAGGCGTGGTATCCCGCGCTTGCGGGGGAGGATGCGGTGGCGCTGCGCTTCGAGCTGGCCGACGAGATCGGCGCGGCGCTCGGGGCTCCGGCGCGCGAGGCGTATCTGGCGCGGCTGCGCGCGGTCACGCAGCCGGGGATGGAGCCCGAGCGCGATCGCGCCGTCGCGCGGCTGGCAGCGTTCGCCGCTGCGCGCGACGCGGCGGGCGAGAGCGATGCGCGGCGCGATGCACGCGCGCTGATCGGACTTCTGCTTGCGACCGCCGACGCGGACCGCGCGAAGGCGCTGCGCGCGCTGCATGCGTGGCGGGCGTCGTGGGTGCGGGCGTCGGAACTCGAGTCGCCCGACGCATGGAAGGCCGTGGCGCGGCGCAGCGCGGAGGGCGCCGTGCTGCGCGCGCGTGTCCAGGATGTCGACGGGCGGTGCATCGCGCGCTGCGAGGCCGTGATCGCCGAGGGGTTCGGCGTCGATGCTGCGCGCGCGGCGGTGGGGCGGTTTGCCCAGAGGATTCCTGCGAGGTTCGCGCCGTACTTCGCGGATTGAGCGCGTGCACGGCGCGCGGCTGCGCCCGTAGGATTGCGCCCATGGCACGCGAGCACACGCCCATCCAGATCGGCCTTCCCGAGGAGGCCGCGTGGCATGTGGCGGAACCTGTGCCGTTCGCGCTCGTGGCGTTCGTCGATGGCGATGCGATGCCTGACCCAGGCGAGGCGTTCCTCGCCGCGGGGCGCGCGTTCGGTGGCGAGCCGCGCGATGTCGAGCCGCTGCCGATCGACGACGAGCGGGTGGCGTGGGGGTTCGCCTTCAGCGCGGGGCGACGGGCATCGCGCGTGCTCGTGTGGTGCGAGCGGGCGGATCCCTCGCAGGTTCCGTCGCCCGAGGCCGCTCGGGCGTGCTGGGTGATCTCCCTCGAGACGATCCTCGACGAGTCGCAGCCGGTCGAGGATTTCGCCGCGCTGTGCATGTCGCTCGCCGAGTGCGCGGGCGAACGACTGTCGCTGCTGTTCGACGCGGGGCTCGGCGCCACTTGGACGGGGGCGGCTGCGCGCGACCTTCTCGCGACGCGCGGCGAGCTGGTCGACGAGC
>JBJTOV010000449.1:0-9978 GCA_046074745.1 Planctomycetota bacterium
TGCGCCCTCGAGGTCGCGCTCGCGCGCGCCGGAAAGGCGGACGAGAAGCGCCTGCGCTTCGCGGTCGAGCGCTTCTTCGAGTTCTGGCCCGAGCTCGAGAAGCGCCGCAAGAAGCAGGGCACGCATGTCGCTCCCTACGGCGTCGCGCCGTACTACTTCTTCTACGCCTTCACCCACGCCGCCGCCGCGATCGAGCTGCTGCCCGAGGCCGAGCGCGCCACGAACCGCGCGAGGTTTCGCGAGATCCTCTTCAAGGTGCGCGACGACGATGGCACCTGGAACGACCGCGTCTTCCCGCGCAGCGCGAGCTTCGGCACGGCGATGAGCGTGCTCGCGCTTCTCGAGGCGGGCGGCACGGCCCCCGCGGCGGCGAAGAAGTAGGCGCTGCGCGCCGCATTCTCGCGGTTTCCGCGGGTTTCCTGCCGCCGCGTGGGGTGCGTTCCCCTCTTTGCCCGAAACGCGGGGCCCCGCGGCAAGTCGCGCCGGGCGCCCGTCGATCCGTGCCTGTCCGAACGGACGCGCGTGGCGCGCGGGAATTGGCCCGCAGCACGCGCCGGGAGGCTCATGGACGCTCGATCGATCGCGCACTTCGTGGCCAGCACGCAGCAGGTCTTCTCGACCATGCTTTCGCTGACCGTCACCGCAGGCAAGCCTTTCACGGGCACCACCGTGCCGCGCTTCGAGAACGAGGTGAGCGGCATCATCGGGATGTCGGGCGACCTGCAGGGCATGGTCGTGCTGTCGTTCCCGACCGCCACCGCGAAGGGCGCCATCCAGGCCTTCACGGGCATGGAGATGGAGCCGTCGTCGCCCGACTTCGCCGACGCGATCGGCGAGCTCGTGAACATGGTCTCGGGCTCCGCGAAGGCGAAGTTCGAGGGAAAGAATGTCTCGATCTCGTGCCCGTCGGTCGTGATCGGCAAGGGGCACAAGGTGCAGCAGCCGAGCGACGCCGTGTGCATCGTCATCCCGTTCACCTGCCCAGCGGGCGAGTTCAGCGTCGAAGTCGCGATCAAGCCCGCAAAGACCGCCGCCGCCACCGGCGCGGCGAGCGCCGTGAAGGCCGCCTGAAAGGACCCACGCCATGAAGGTCATGCTCATCGACGACTCGAAGACCATGCGCACCATCCAGCGCAACATCCTGCTCCAGCTCGGGTTCAAGGACCTCGAGGAGGCCTGCGACGGCCAGGACGCGCTGTCGAAGGTCAGCGCGTTCGCGCCCGACCTGCTGCTGGTCGACTGGAACATGCCCAACATGGACGGGCTCACCTTCGTGAAGACCTATCGCGCGCAGGGCGGCAAGAGCCCCGTCGTGATGGTCACCACCGAGGCGGAGAAGTCGCGCGTGGTCGAGGCGATCAAGGCGGGCGTGAACAACTATGTGGTGAAGCCGTTCACGCCCGACTCGCTGTCGGCGCGCATCAACGAAACGCTTGCGCGCGCGAAGGCCGCATGAGCGAGGGCCGCATGAGTGAAGGCCGCATGAGTGAAGACCGCGCGAGCCCGACAGGCGCCGCGGGGTCGTAAGGAGGTCCGCGCCATGGCCGACACCGCAACCGAACGCCTGCCGCTGGTGCGGCTTCTCGACGGCGGCCGCGAGGCCGTGCTCGAGGTCCCCTTCGAGGCGGCGCCCGAACTGACCACCCCCGACGCGCTCGTGGGCCTTGTCCGCGAGCGCGGAGTGCTTCTCGACCGCTCGGTCGACGAAGCCGTCCGCGCGCTCGCGGCGCAGCATGCATCGCGCGCCGCGGGCGACGCGGCGGATGTGGTCGGAACGGTGGCGCGCTGGATGGAGCCCGTGGCCGGCACCGACGCACGGATCGACTGGGCGCCAGAGTTCCAGCCCGCCTCGGCCGAGGTTGAAGGCGAGGACGGCGTGGCGCCCGTCGACCACTACAACCGCGTGAAGCGCCTGAAGGTCGCGGCGGGGCAGCCGCTCGGCGTGCTGGCGCCGCCGGGCGAGGGCAGCGATGGCCGCGATGTGTGTGGCCGCAACATCGCGGCGCGCCGCGGGCGCAAGCTCGCGCTCCAGCCCGACGGCACCGTGCAGGTCGAGGCCGACGGCACGATCCGCGCGCTGAAGGACGGCGTGCTGTCGCTGGCGCGGCTGCGCATCGCGATCGTCGACAGCCTCGAGGTCGCGGGCGCGGTCGACTTCTCGACCGGCAACATCGACTTCGTGGGCAGCGTGAAGGTGGCCGACGGCGTGCGCGACAACTTCACCCTGCGCGCCACCGGCGATGTCACGGTGCGCGGGCTCGTCGAGGCCGCCGACCTCGTGATCGGCGGCGACTGCACCTGCGAGCGCGGCGTGGCTGCGCGCAACAGCGGGCATCTTCTCGTCGACGGGTCGCTCGAGGCGGCGTACCTGAACGGCGTGCGCGGACGCGTGCGCGGCTCGGTGCGGCTTGACCGCGAGATCGTGGGCTGCGAGCTCCTCGTGGGCGGCGACCTCTCGGTCGCGCGCGGTGCGATCGTCGGCGGTGCGCTCGTCGTGGGCGGCGCGCTCAAGGCCGCGTCGATCGGCACCGAGGGCGGCGCGAAGACGACCGTCCGGATCGGCGGCATGCCGCTCGAACTCCTGAAGGCGGCCCGCATCGCCGAACTGGCGAAGAACCTCGCGAAAGAGGCCGCGCCGCTCGAGGAGCGCGAGCGTGAGATCGCGCTGAAGGGCGACAAGGCGTCCGCCGCCGAGAAGGAGGCCCACACCGAGCTCGCCTTCGAGATCGCCGAGGTGCATCGGCGCGTGCGCATGCTCGAGGAGCGGCGTGCGGCCATCCTGCGCGCGGCGGGCGAGGCGCGCACCGTGAAGGTCGATGTCGAGAAGGCGATCCACACGGGCACGGTGCTGCTCGTCGGGGCGCGCGAGGTAAAGTTCACGCGCACCGTGAAGGGGCCCGTGCAGATCGGCTGGGACGAGAACCGCAACCTGCAGTTCCGGGTCGCGGGCGGCAAGCCCCAGGATCTGCGCGAGGTGGCGACCGTTCGCGAGGCGGCGTGACGCCGCGCGCAAGATGCCTTCGCGCCACCGCGGGGCACCCAAACGAACGAGGCCGTGCCGCATCTGCGGAACGGCCTCGGTTGCGAGAGCCACCCATGGGATTTGAACCCACGACCTGCGCTTTACGAAAGCGCTGCTCTACCGCTGAGCTAGGGTGGCGGCGGGGCGGAGACTATAACGCGGTTCCGCGCCGAGTGAATGTCGACCGCTCTTGATCGGCTGCCCGAGGCGTGCGGTTTGACGCAATGCGGTGGTTCGTCGATCGGCCCCGCGGAGGCAGCGGGAGGGGCTGTCAAGACCTCCTCGCAACCTCCTTGGGGCCTCGTTTGGGCCTCATCGGGTCTTCGCGGCGCCTCTCGGTCCGCTATCAAGCCCTCGCACAGCAGCCGTTCCGACCAAATCCAAAGGATTTCGCGTCTTGGGCCCCAAGGACCGCGAACTTGAGGGCAATCTTCCACCATCGCCGGCCGTTGCCGGAGGTCCCATGGGCCGTCGCCCGGCCATGCCGAGCGCCGATTGAGCACCTGTTGAGTACCCCGAGATGCAGACCCTCCTGATCACCGTCGTTGGCAGCATGTCGCTCGCGTTCGCAAGCGACGCCCGCCTGAGCCAGAACGCCCCGCTTGCCAAGGAGGCTGCTCGTCCGATCGTCGAGGCGCGCCCTGCGGTGGCGTCGATCCCGCCCGCGGCGCGGCCGCACACCGTGGTGGTCGCGGTCGACCGCGCGCGGCTCGAGCGGTTCGCCCGCGACGGCGGAGGCGTGCTCGCAGGCGTTCCACTGAGCCCAACCCACACGGCGAACCTCGCCCTGACCCCCGTCGATCCGCTCGCCTCCGACGCGCGGCTCGAGATCGTCGGCACCGACGAGAAGGGCGCGCCCGTGGTCCGCGAGGGCCGCGTGTCGGGAGCGTTCCTCGCGGGCTCCGTCGCGGGCGTCGAGGGAACCCACGCGTTCCTCGCCTCGAGCGACGCGGGAACCTTCGGGTATGTCGAGTACCCCGATCGGACCTTCATCATCACGAGCGGTCCGTTCGGCAGCGGATTTCCCACGGTGTCGTACGACCTGACCTCGATGCCCGCGGGCGTGGTCGACGGCCCAGCGTGGACCTGCGACGCTCCCCCGCCGAAGGAAGCGCCCGTGCAGCCCGAGGGAGGCATCGCCGGCACGCCCGCCTGCACGCAGATCCGCGTCGCGTACGAGACCGACTTCGAGTTCCTCAACCTGTTTCAGGGCAACACCGCGGCCGCGAACGGCTACATCGCCACGCTGGCGTCGGCGCTGACCTCGATCTACACGCGCGATGTCAACTCGCGGCTCTCGGTGAGCTACATCCGCCTGTGGCAGTCGACGAGCGACCCTTGGACGCAGTCGAGCACCTCGTCGCAGCTCAGCCAGTTCATCACGCACTGGGGCCAGTTCATGCAGTCGGTGCCGCGCGAGCTCGCGCACTTCCTGTCGGGCCGCCCGCTCGGCGGAGGCATCGCCTACCTGCCCGGCCTGTGCGACGGCTATCCCTACGGACTTTCGGCGAACCTCGCGGGCTTCTTCCCCACGCCGCTCGTCGACAACAGCGGCCAGAACTGGGACATCATCGTGGTGGCGCACGAGATCGGCCACAACTTCGGCGCTCCGCACACCCATAACTACTCGCCGCCGATCGACGGCTGCGGCCTGAGCCCCGCCGACTGCACGGTCGCGAACCAGGACAACGGCACGATCATGTCGTACTGCCACCTGTGCACGGGCGGCGTGCAGAACATCAAGCTCGTCTTCCACCCCGGCAACATCGCCACGATGGAGTCGCACCTTGCCGCGATTCCGTGCAACTACACGGGCCCCGCGCGAGCGCCCGTCGTGATCGCCGACACCGCGCAGGCCTCGACGGGAACGCCCGTCACCATCGATGTGCTGGCGAACGACCTGCCGTTCAACTGCGAGGGCGTGATCATCGAGCTCTTCTCGGCCGCGAGCGCGAACGGCGGCGTGGTGACGCGCAGCGTGGGCACGGGCCCCGGCGGACGCGACCAGCTCACCTACACGATCAGCAACGCGTTCGGCGGCGCCGACACCTTCACCTACCGCATCAAGGACACGAGCAACCAGTACACCACGGGCACCGTGACGGTGAATGTGACCGCGCTGCGCATTCCCGAGAACCCCGTCAACCCGTCGACGCAGCTCGACGCCGCGTACTTCGTGCTGAACTCGCCGACCGTCCTGCCGAACTACGCCACGCTCACCCCGTACCTGACGGGCCAGGTCGCGCAGCTCAACTATGCGTCGTCGAGCGCCGCGTTCGCGACGAGCGGACGCACCGACAATGTGGGCGCGGTGTTCACGGGCTACCTCAGCGTTCCGACGGGCGGCCAGTGGACGCTGTTCTCGTCGTCCGACGAGGGCTCGCGGGTCACGATCGGCAACACGGTCGTCGTCAACAACGACGGCATCCACACCATGGTCGAGCAGAGCGGCACCATCGGCCTCGCCGCGGGCAGGCATGCGCTCAAGGTCGAGTTCTTCGAGCGCACGGGCAGCGCGGGCCTGATCATGTCGTGGCAGGGCCCGAACCAGGCCAAGCAGGT
The DNA here is from genome assembly GCA_046074745.1 of Planctomycetota bacterium. Taxonomy (GTDB): domain Bacteria; phylum Planctomycetota; class Phycisphaerae; order Phycisphaerales; family SM1A02; genus QWPT01. The sequence continues at coordinate 5,585 of JBJTOV010000449.1, forward strand.
CGTGCCTGCGTCCGCGTTCTTCCGCGGCGGCCTGCTCACGCCCGCCGACATCAACAACGACGGCACCGTCGATACGGTCGATGTGGCGCTGCTGCTTGACGCGTGGGGCACCGCGGGTCCGGTCGGCGACCTCGATGGCGACGGAACCGTCGACGCCGCAGATCTTTCCGCGCTGCTCAACGACTGGACCAACTGACGCGCCTGCACAGGGGCGGCGCGCAAGAGTTGCGCGTTGCCGCCGTGCGGCCGAGGTTCCGCGTTCGTTTCGCGGGTTTGTGCCGCGTTTGACGGGGGCGTGCCTGATTTCAGCCGAAGAAATCCGCGCTGCGGCGGCCTTGCCCGCCCGCGGTCGCACGGACGCGGCCGTTCGAGTGGTTGGAACGGGGTTCCGCCGCGGCACGACAGGGCTGCCCGCATGGAATTCACCGCGCTGTTCGCCGCTTCGATGCTTGCACTGCCTGCGCACGCCGCGCCGCGCGACGGTTGGCAGCATGCGCGCGCCGACCGCGCGCCGCTTCCCGTCGGCCCTCTGGTCGAGCGCGTCGCGGCCGCTTCGATGGTCCCGCCGCGCGCGCGTCCATACACCACGATCGTCTCGGTCGACCGCAACCGTCTTGGCGCGTTCGCGCGCGCGGGCGGCGGCGTTCTCGAGCGGTTCCCGCTGAGCCCGACCGTCGATGTCTCGCTCGCGCTGACGCCGATGTCGCCCGCCGACGCGGGCGCATCCATCGAGCGGATCGGCGCCGATCGCCGCGGCCGCCTGGTCGCCGATCCCGTGGCGCTCGACGGGGTCTTCCTTTCGGGTGGCGTGGCGGGGATCGCGGGTTCGCACGCGTTCCTCGCATCGAGCGCCGCGGGAACCTTCGGCTATGTCGAGGTCGGCGGACGCACCTTCATCATCTCGAGCGGACCAACGGGCAGCGGGCTTCCGACGGTCGCCTACGACCTGACCAGCATGCCCGCGGGAATCGTGGACGGGCCCGCGTGGACCTGCGACGCCGCCGACCCGCCCGAGCCACCGCAGGCGTTCGAGGGTTCGCTCGCAGGCGCCGATCCGTGCCGGCAGATCCGCATCGCCTACGAAACCGACCACGAGTTCCTGCAGCTCTTCGGCGGCGATGTCGAGGCGGCGAGCGGCTACATCGGAACGCTCGCGTCGGCGCTGACCTCGATCTACGCGCGCGACCTGAACGCGCGCCTGTCGGTGAGCTATGTGCGCCTCTGGGAGACCGCGGACGATCCATGGACGCAGGGCGGCACCGCGGGCCAGCTGGGCCAGTTCGTGACGCACTGGTCGCAGTCGATGCAATCGGTGCCGCGCGACCTCGCCCACTTCCTGTCGGGCCGCGCGCTCGGAGGAGGCATCGCGTACCTGCCCGGGCTGTGCGGTGCCGCGCCATTCGGCCTTTCGGCGAACCTTGGCGGCTTCTTCCCAACGCCGCTGCTCGACAACAACGGCCAGAACTGGGACCTCTATGTCGTGGCCCATGAGATCGGCCACAACTTCGGCGCGCCGCACACGCACTCGTACTCGCCGCCGCTCGATGGCTGCGGCTCGAGCCCGCCCGACTGCACCGCCGCCGAGCTCGATGAAGGCACGATCATGTCGTACTGCCACCTCTGTGCGGGTGGCGTGCAGAACATCCAGCTGCGATTCCATCCGGGCAACATCGCGACCATGCAGGCGCACCTCGCCTCGGTGCCGTGCGACTACACGGGGCCCGCGCGGCCGCCGATCGCGGTGGCCGACGCCGCCGAGGCGACGAACGCATCATCGGCCACGATCGATGTGCTTGCGAACGAGATCGAGTTCAACTGCGAGGACATCGCCATCGACCTGTTCGACGCGACCACGCCGAACGGCGGCACGGTGTCGCGCAGCGTCGGGACGGGACCGGGGGGCCGCGACCGCCTGGTGTACACGAACGGCACGGCGTTCCTCGGCACCGATTCGTTCAGCTACATGGTGCGCGATGCGAGCGGGCAGACGGCCTTCGCGGATGTCCTCGTCTCGGTGTTGCCGCTGCGCGTTCCCGAGAACCCCGTGAACCCGTCGCCGCAGCTCGATGTGTCGTACTACGCGCTCAGCGCGCCGATCGTGCTGCCGAACTTCGCGGCGCTGAGCGCCTACCAGACGGGCGCGGTGCCGCAGGTCAACTTCGGCTCGACGGGCGGCAACTTCCTCGGCAGTGGTCGCGCGAACGATGTGGGCGCGGTGTTCCGCGGTTATCTCGATGTGCCCGCCGACGGCGAGTGGACGCTGTTCATCGCGTCGGACGACGGCTCGCGCGTGTCGATCGGCGACACGGTGGTGGTGAGCAACGACGGCGTGCACGAGATGCGCGAGGCGTCGGGTTCGATCGCGCTCGCGCGCGGCCGGCACGCGCTGCGCATCGAGTTCTTCGAGGCGACGGGCGGCGCGGGCGTGGTGTTCTCGTGGTCGGGTCCGGGCGTGCCCAAGCAGGTCGTGCCTGCATCGGCGCTGTTCCGCGGGGGCCTGATCACGCCCGCCGACATCAACAACGACGGCCGCGTCGATGCGATCGATGTGGCGATCCTGCTCGGATACTGGGGCACAAGCAGCCCGATCGCCGACCTGAACGGCAGCGGAATGGTGACCGCCGCCGACATGACGGTCCTGCTCAACGACTGGACGGGCTGAACGCAGCTGGGATGGCGGCGCACGACGAACCAGATCCGATCGTGATGGCGCGCAACCGCGAGGCGCGGGCGGCGATCGGTCGCGCGCTGGGCGTTGCGCGCGACGCGCTTGCGGCCGCCGAGCTTCCGCTGCGCGTGATGACGGGAAGCGCGATCCTCGCCGACATCGAACTGGCCGACGGAGTGCGGCGCCGCGCGGTGCGCGCGTCGCTCCTCGTGCCGTTCGGTCGCGTGGACGCGGCCGTTCGGGCGTTCCGCGGCCAAGGCTTCGGACTGGGCATCGACACCGACGACGCCGAGATCATCCGCGCCACGGGAAGGCAGCGCCTTCTCTACGCGCTTGTCGAGAGCGACCACGACCTTCCCGTGCCGAGCCTGCGCCTGCCGACCGCGCACCCCGCGAGCGACGAGGGAAGGCGCCAGCGCATCGCGTTCGTGCGCGCGACCCTGTCGCACGAGGTCGCGGCGGTCGTGTCGCGCATCCGACGGATACGCAGCGACACCGACGACGCGAGCGAGAGCGAGGAGTTCCGCATCGTGCCGTTCGAGGCCTGATCAGCCTGCGGGTGCGGGCGCGGGGGGCGCCTCGCGCACGAGCGTCACCCGACGCACGGCCGCTCCCGGCACGAGCGGAAAGGGCACGCCCTGTTCCCACGGCGCGTGCAGGCTGCGGAAGTGCGGCGATGTCGGCATGCCCGCCTGGCCGCACGGAGTGACCAGGATCGCGTCGTCGAGTTCGGACGGGCAGACCACCGAGCGCTGGCTCGCGCCGAACTGCGGAGTCTGCACGCGGATGCAGGTCGGATGGCCGGGCAGGCGCGTGCGCGGCATCTCGGCCATGCGCGCGGCCGCGCCGAGCGCGTCGGCCGCGGGATGGCGGATCGCGGCGCGGTTGTCGTCGCCGCGCGAGCGGAACACGGAGGCGTCGGCCGGCTCCTTGGCGCGGGCCGCTTGCGCCGCGCGCGCAAGGACATCTGTCGCGAAGCCGCTCCACGCGTCGGACGGTCCTGGCCGCAGGTGCGCCGCGCGCGACTCGACGATGCGCAGCGCTGCTTCGTCGTCGATCGCCGGGCGCAGCGCTGCGCCGTCGACGCCCCGCATGCCTGCGCGCGCCGCGATCGCATCGGCCACGGCCGTGCGCGCCGCCGCACGCGCCGCGTCGAGCACCACGGGGGCCTGCGCATCGGCGGTGACATCGCCGTTCCACGCGGCGAGCACCTCGCGTGCCTGCCGCACGGCGTCGTCGGCGCTTTCCGCGGGCACGAGGGCGAGAAGCGCGTCGCGCCAGCGCAGAAGGCGCGGCGAGCGCACATCGAGCTGCACCGAGTGCAGTTCCTCCTCGCTCCAGTCGCTGCGCGCGGCAAGCAGCTCGCGCAGGCGGTGCGCGCGGTCGCCGGGAGCCTCGTCGCCGCCGATCACGCCCGCAAGCGCGCCCGTCGGAACGATGGGCATCTGGTTGCCGCTCGTCAGGATCCCGCTCGGCGGGTCCTTCAGGACGGGCTTGTCGGCGGCCGAGACAAGGCCCGACCACGCGGGCGCCTCGCGCCAACCGATCGGCGCGGGCGTGCGCACGGCGCGTGCGGGCAGCGAGCCGCCGATCGTCCAGCCGATGCGGCCGTCCGACGACGCGACGAGCACATTCTGCGGCGGTCCACGCCATCCGCGCGCGGCATCGAGCGCGGCATCGAGCGTGCGGGCCATGCAGAGGTCGAACACGCCCGTGTCGAGCGCGC
>JBJTOV010000450.1:0-2520 GCA_046074745.1 Planctomycetota bacterium
TCCTCGCCGCCGACATTCATCAGGGCGACCCGCGGGTTCTTCATGCCGAGGATGCCGCGCGCGTAGGCGTCGCCCATCACGCCGTACTGGGCGAGGTGGACGGGCTTCGGCTCGATGTTGGCGCCGACATCGATCAGCACCACGGGGCCCGCGAAGGTCGGCACGGTGACCGCGATGCCCGGGCGGATGACATTGGGCAGGCGGCGCATGTACATCTGGCTCGCCGTGACGCACGCGCCCGTGTTGCCCGCGGAAACCCAGGCATCGCAGCGGTTCGGGTGCTTCGGGCTCGAGAACTCGGCCGCGCGCGAGATCGAGCTGTCGCGCTTCGAGCGCACGGCCTCGACCGGCGGGTCGTCCATCCCGATCACCTCGGCGCAGTGCACGACCTCGATGCGTGCGCCCGGGCCGCTCGTCGAGACGCCGCGGTCCTTGATGGACTCCTCGATCATGGGCCCGTCGCCGAACAGCACGAGGGTGTCCTCGGGGGGCAGCTTCGGGAGGACCGCGAAGCATCCCTTCAGGATCTCGTCTGGGGCGTTGTCGCCGCCCATCACATCGACACCGATTCGCATGGTGGAGGGTCCTTCTGGGGACTTGGTCGCGGACTCTGTGGGAGGTGCTCGAGAGTTCGTTCGCGCGTGACGCCGTCGCGTGGCATCGCCGCACGACACCGTGCGAACGAAGCCGCGCGCCGTGCGTGGCCGCAGGGCGCGCGGAGGGGAAGGTTACTCGACTGTGAAGATTCGTGCGCGATCAGAGGCTGACGCTGCGATGGGCGCGGCTTCGCCTCTGGATTCAACTCTGGATTCAACTCTGGCTTCCGCCGAAACGGTCGCCGTCGCCGAAACCGATCGCGGAATCAGGCCGAGGCGCTCTTGCCGACCTTGATCTGCAGGCCGGGGCGCACATAGCCGCACGACGAGCATGCGGTGTGCGAGCGCTTCGCGGCGCCGCAGTTCGGGCACAGCGTGGTGTGCGCCGACTTGATGGCCTGGTGGGCGCGACGGCGACGGGTACGGCCGGGGGAGCAGCGGAACGGAGGAACCATGGTCGTCTCTCGAATCTCAATCGTGTCGGTCGATGCGACGCGGCCGAGCGGCCGATCGCCAAGGTACAGATGGGAAAGTCTAGTGGAACTGCCGTTTGTGTCAAGGTTGTCGGCGCCATGGATCGTCGCGCGCGGTGGTCAGATAACACGGATGCAGCGGGAAACGCATGCGTTACGCTCCGCGCATGGCAACGAAGCCGACGGCGGAGCTCTTCACGGATGGTGCATGTTCGGGCAACCCGGGACCGGGCGGCTGGGGCTTCGTGCTTCGGATCGACGGCGTCGAGACCGAGGGCTCGGGCGGCGAGCGCGAGACCACCAACAACCGCATGGAGCTGCTCGGGGCGATCGAGGGGCTGCGCCGCCTCGCCGAACCGCGCGAGGTGCGGCTGGTCAGCGACTCGCAGTATCTGGTGAAGGGCCTGTCCGAGTGGCTCGATGGCTGGAAGGCCCGCGGCTGGCGCCGCAAGGAGGGGCCTGTCCTCAATGTCGAGCTCTGGAAGGAGCTCGATCGGCTGCGCGCGGTGCACACGATCCGACCCGAATGGGTGCGCGGGCATCGGGGGCACCCTGAGAACGAGCGCTGCGACCGGCTTGCGGTTGCGGTTATCAGCCAGTTCCGATGAGCGCGCGGAACTGCCGCGATTTCAGCCACTTCCCGCACCGAGGCTCCAAGCGTCTTGCGCGGCGCGCAGCGCTTCGTTACGCTTGTCGATCCCACTTCCCGTGAGTCAATTCGATGCCCACGATCAACCAGCTCGTCCGTAAGCCCCGCGTCGTCCAGGCCTCCAAGTCGAAGGTCAAGGACCTCGCCGCATGCCCGCAGCGCCGCGGCGTGTGCCTGAATGTGAAGACCGTCACGCCGAAGAAGCCGAACTCGGCGCTTCGCAAGGTCTGCCGCGTTCGTCTCACGAACGGCAAGGAAGTGACCGCGTACATCGGTGGCGAAGGCCACAACCTGCAGGAGCACTCGATCGTGCTCGTGCGCGGCGGCCGTGTGCGCGACCTGCCCGGCGTGCGCTACCACGTGGTGCGCGGCGCGCTCGACTGCCTCGGCGTCGATGGCCGCAAGAAGGGCCGCTCGCAGTACGGCGTCAAGAAGAAGGCCGCTGCAGCCGCCAAGAAGAAGTAACCGAACGATTCAACCCTCGAAGGTGGCTTCGAGGAACTGAGTAATCGCGGATCCGAAGCTTCGGGAATGCCCATCTCCCGTCCGCGGTGAAGAGGGTCGAGGCAACCGCCAACGACCGACAGCCACAGGAGTATTCAAATGGCCCGTCATTTCAAGCGTCCCGACGATGTGTGGCTGAAGCCCGACCCGCGCTTCCAGGACAAGATCCTGTCGAAGTTCATCAACTGCGTCATGATCGGCGGCGAGAAGGCCACCGCGCAGCGCTGCGTGTACGGCGCGCTCGACGCGATCCAGGTGCGACTCGACAAGGAGAAGAGCGAGACCATGCCGCGTTCGG
>JBJTOV010000451.1:0-5211 GCA_046074745.1 Planctomycetota bacterium
CCCGCGATCTGGTTCCAGGAGACGGTCTCGACGGGACGGTTGGTGTTCGCCGTGTTGCCGTTCTCGGGGCGCGCCACCCAGTACGACGGATTCGACCCCATCCGCGCAATCCACTGCGCCTGCGTGACCTCGTAGCGGCCCATGTAGAACGCACTGGTCAGGGTCACCGAGTGCACGGGGCTTTCGTCGCTGTAGCAGCCGTACGCATTCGACGCCGAGCACCCCATGTTGAAGGTCCCCGGCGGGATCAGCACCATCTCGATGTTCGTGCCGTTGTCGCGGACGCGCCACGGATAGCCCGTCGCGACGATCGCATTGCGCAGCGTCGCGCTCGTCACGATCGCAGGGTCGGGGTTCTGCTCGAGGACGGTGTACCAGACGCTCGTGTAAGTGAACCCGTTCGTCAGGTTCGCGGTGCCGCCCGGAGTCGTGACCGACACGGTCTTCGCGCCGGCCGTGCCAGCGGGAGTGACCGCCGTCACCGTCGTCGCGCTGACGACGCTCACCGAGGTCGCCGCCACGCCGCCGATCGTGACCGAGCTCGCGCCCGTGAGGTTCGTGCCCGTGATCGTGATCGCGGTGCCGCCGGCGAGCGGACCACCGCTCGGAAGCACCGAAGAAATCGTCGGCGTTCCGTACAACTGGTAGGTGAACGCGCCGGTCGCGGTCGTCGAACCGTACGGCGTCGTGAGCGACACATTCGCGGCTCCTGCCGTGCCGGCGGGCGTGACCGCCGTGACCGTGGTCGCGCTGACGACCGACACCGAGGTGGCGGGGTTGCCGCCGACGGTGACCGAACTCGTGCCCGTGAGGTTCGTGCCCGTGATCGTGATCGCGGTGCCGCCCGCGGTCGGGCCGACATTCGGGCTGACCGACGAGATCGTCGGCCCGAGGCCGTAGGTGAAGCCGTTCGTCAGGTTCGCGGTGCCGCCCGGGGTGGTGAGCGACACGGTCTTCGCGCCGGCCGTACCAGCGGGCGTGACCGCGGTGACCGTCGTCGCGCTGACGACCGACACGCTCGTCGCCGCCGCGCCGCCGACCGTGACCGAGCTCGTGCCCGTCAGGTTCGTGCCCGTGATCGTGATCGCAGTGCCGCCCGCGGCCGGGCCCGACGAGGGCGCGACGGTCGTGATGGTCGGCTGCACCCACGGAGGCGAGGAGCCCCAGTGGCCGAGCAGGAAGGCGAGGTCGGACGCGTTGACCAGCCTGTCGCCATTCAGGTCGCCGAATGCGGGGTCGAGCTGCGCCCAGACGCCGAGCAGCATGGCGAGATCGGCGGCGTTCACGATGCCGTCGAGGTTGAGGTCGCCGAAGGCGCGCTCGCAGCTGTCGAGCACGAGATCGGCGTCGGTGTCGGCCTCGTCGCCATCGAGCACCTCGCAGGCGTCGAGCACGCCGTTCGTGTTGCAGTCGCGCGCCGCACCCGAGGCGATGTCGCAGGAGTCGAGCACGCCGTTCGCGTTGCAGTCCTGCGCGGTGCCCGAGGCGATCTGGCAGCGGTCGCGCGTGCCGTCGCCGTCGCAGTCGCCCGACATGGGCTGGCACGAATCGATCGCGCCGTCGTGGTCGCAGTCGAGCGACGGATTGGCGGCGATCTGCGCGCAGTCGGGGCCGCCGGCGCCGTCGCAGTCGGTGGGCGCGGGGTCGGCGTAGCGGAAGTCGATCGACCAGCCTGCGAGCGTGCCCACATCGTTGGTGCGGCTATCGGTGATGGTGAGCGTCCAGGTGGCCGACATCGACTGGCCCCGCATCGACTGGAATGCGCTCGACGCGGTGCCCTGCGAGGGGCGGTAGAGCCCGGGCTGGAAGGTGAATCGGGTTTCGTTGTTCGATCCGCCGCCGTCGACGAGCGTGCCTTGGCAGATCGGAACGAGCGAGCCGCCCGAACCCTCCCATGCGGTGTCGACCAGCCGATAGCGGCCGTTCACATCGTGGAAGCTGCCGCAGCCCGTGTGCAGCGTGACCGGGGCGTCGGAGCCTCGGCGCAGCGTGATGGTGAGGTCGCTGAGCCAGGTGTGGGAGATGTCGAGCGTGACGCGGACCGACTGGATGTTCGGATTGCCTGCGGGCGCGGTGACGGCGATCGCGCGCGTGAGCGAGCCGCCGCCGTTGTCGGGAATCGCTCCGCCCGTGCCCGTGACGCGCTTCGCGCGCGCGGTGCAGCTCGACTGGTCGCACTCGTCGGGGATGCCGTTGCCGTTCTGGTCGTCGGTGGCGCCCGAGGCGATCTCAGTCCAGTCGCTGATTCCGTTCTGATTGCAGTCGGCGGGCGCGCCGACCAGCGAGCGGAGACCGTTGATCTCGTCGGCCTCGAGCAGGCCGTCTTGGTCGAGGTCGGCCGTCGACCATGGTTCGTCGGGCGACACCGATGGGTCGGTGGCGTGCTGGACGGCCAGACCGTAGTCGAGGTTCGTGATCAGGCCGTCGCCGTCGATGTCGTAGTCGTCGCGTCCGAGCGAGTCGAGGAAGGCGATGACCTTCGCCTTGTCGGACGAGGTCAGCGCGAGATAGGCGTTGCGCGAGGCCGCGGCTTCGCCCGCATGCGCCGAGATCGCGGCCTCGACGCGCGTGGCGAACACGGGCTGGTTCGCCGAACCGTTGTGAAGCAGCACCGGGCGCGTGCGCAGGTTCCAGAGCGGCGGCGTGCGCATCTCGCTGCCGAGGGCCTGGCCGTCGGGAATGCCGTCGGCGAGCGCGCCCATGTCGTGCAGCAGGAAGTCGCTGTAGGGGCGGATGGCCTTGTTGCGAAGGACAGGCTCGAGCGACGCGAGGTCGGCGGTGGTAAACTGGCGCGCGTGGCACTTGATGCAACCGACCGCGTTGAAGATCGACTCGCCCGACATGCCGCTGCGCGGGCTCTGCGGCGGCGGCGCGAGGTAGCGCTGGAAGTCGGTGACGGCGTCGATGAAGGTGGCGCCGAACGCGTCGGGCTGGTCCTCGATCTCGGGAACGCCGTCGCAGCTTGCGAGGAGGGCCGGATCGCCGTTCGGAGCGGTTTCGGTGGAGATGACCGCATTGGTCAGGCCCATCTCGTTGCGGGCCGCGTCGGCCGAGAACGAGCGCACCGAGGCGAGCTGCGACTTCCATCCGAAGCGGCCGACGCGCAGCGGACCCGCGGGGTCTTCGAGCAGGCGCACGCGGTGCGCGCGGCCCGAGATGCCGTCGCCGTTCGCGTCGGTGGGATCTTCGAGCGCGATGAGCGCGGCGTCGGGAATCGCCTCGACAAGGCCGAAGGCAAGGACGCTGGGCGTGACCCGCTCGCGGACATGGTTGGCGATCGCGGGCGGCGGGAGCGTTTCGATGCACGCGGGCGAGATGGCTTGGCGCTGGAGGACGGGGCCGCCGAACTCCTCGAGGAAGCTGAAGGTGCCGCCCGAGAGGTTGCCGAACCGCGTGACGGTGGTCGCGCCCCATCCGCCGAGCGGGACCTCGTGGCACGCCGCGCAGCTTGGCTGGTTGAACGCAGGGCCAAGACCGTCGGCGACGGCGAGGGGCGTGCTGTAGTACTCGCGGCCCTCGATGAATCGGTGCAGCTGCGCGCTGCTCAGGTCGGGCAGCGGCTCGCCCGCGCGGGGCTGCGGCGGAACGGCGAACGCGGCCAGCGCGATGGCGGCGGTCGAGAGCGTGGCGACGGCGAGCTTGTGCGTGCGGAGCATGGGTGGGTATCGATGGACGGGCGCGGCGATGGGGTGTGGCATGGTCCGAAAACGGGCGAACCTTCAAGCCCGTCCCGACGCGTCAAATTAGCACGGGAACGCGCCGATACACGCGAAGAGGGAAGAACCTGCCGTAGTTCGGGCGTCGCCCTGCGAGCGCAGCGCTCACCAAGCCCCGTAAGCGCCGATGCGGCGTGCGAAAGGCGCGGCGGCAGGCGCTTGGGCGAGCCCCGCGTCGGGTGAGGGCCGGTTCGGCCTGCGCCGCGCGGCGCGGGAAGCGACGGCCGCGGCGAGCAGATGGCGCATGAAGCCTCCGTGTTGCGGCGCACCGTATGCCGCGGGGCGCGCGGCCGCAACCGGGAACGGCGCGCGGCGCTAGCGCACGCCGTTCGCGCAGGAGGCGTCGAGGTCGGGCTTGGTGGTCCAGCGGCGGGTGGCGTCGGGCTTCTCGATCTTCTTCCGCAGGATCACGGTGTTGTCGAGATCGAGGTCGGCGGTCCAGATCCACTTCGCGCCCTTGAAGTCGTGCTCGAAGAACGGCTGCTTCGGGGCGATGCGCTCCTCGGTGTACTCGGTGGCGTTGTCCCACTGCGAGTCGTCGAAGCCGACGGTGAACCAGCCCTCGGGCAGCGGCTCGCTGCGCACCTTCGGGTCGGCGGTGTCGCGGAGAATCGGGCCGTGGAACACGCACTTCGCCTTCCACGAAGCGTCGGTGACCGTGCCGTCGGAAAACTTCAGCACGAATCCGCCGTCGCCGATCGAGCGGCCGTACTCGCAGCCGGTCTTCGGGTCGGCGTTGTCCTTCGCGATCACCGCGATCGTCATCGGGTACTCGGGCAGCAGGTCGACGGCGACCACATTGTGCGGAAGGAAGTCGATCGAATCGACGGCGACGAGCCTGCCGTTGATGTACATCGCGAACCAGTTGTCGGCGTACATCGCGCCCTTCATGGTGTCGCGCATCTCGGGCTTGACGACGCCGTCCTGCGAGGGGTTGCCGCCCTTGCCGCCGCGGCCGCCAGGCTTGCGCGGCGTGTCTTGCATGGCGAGCGAGAGCGCGGCAACGGCGACGAGCGGAACCGCGATGAAGAGCCTGGTGTTCATGATGGATGCTTCCGTGAATGCGCTCACTGGCGCGCAGGCTGCGCCGCGCGCGGCTTGATCTCGTAGGAATCGACGATCGATCCGTTCGCCTCGGGCCTGGCGCCTTGGGCACCCTGGCCGCCCTGCCCGCCCTGCCCGCCGCGCCGCGCGCGGCCGCCGCCGCCCGCCGCTGCTTCGGACTCGGAGATCGCGGTGCGCACGAACTCGACCTTCGCAACGCCGTCGGCCGACATGCGCACGCGCAGGTGGCCCGGGCTTCCGTAGAGCGTGCCCGAGGCGTAGCCGTACTCCTCGGCGCTGCGCGTGTTGCCCGCGAGATTGCCCGGTTGCGGCACGCACTGGTAGTGGATGCCGTCGAGCGTCGAGTGCACATACAGATGGTCGTGGCCGTGGAAGACCGCGGTCACGCCGTGCTTGACGAGGAGATCGTGGATCGGCATCGGCCAGCCCG
>JBJTOV010000452.1:0-7749 GCA_046074745.1 Planctomycetota bacterium
GACCAAGGTGGCCACGACCACGGTGCCGCGCACCATCGATGCGTTCACCGCGGGAACGGCCGCGTCGAGCATCGAGGTCTGCTGGTGCAGCTTCACGATCATCTGCTCGAGCCCCGGGCCGTTGAACGGCAGCCCGAGCGAGCGCATCAGCGAGTTGCCGGTGGGCCTGCGGATGCCGAACTGGTAGTAGCGCGCGCCCTCGAACGCCCCGTGCACGCCGACCGTGGGCAGCGAGACGCCGATCCACGCCGCCCATTTGTTTCCCGCCGCCTGCATCTGCGCCTGCGTCTGGATGCTGACATTCACCTCGCCCACCTCGGGGCCCGTGTAGGTGGTGCCGTCGGCGTAGTCGTATTCGTCGGCGAGGTCGCCGAAGCTGTGGCCGACCTCGTGCAGCGCCACCTCGAGGCTCGAGGCGTTGTCGGACGAGAAGGTGCACACATCGGCCGTCGGATAGCCGGCACCGCCGTACTTGGTGGAGTTTGCCACCGCGAGGATCTGGTTCCACGCGGGCGCGCAGTTCGCCGCGGCGACCGCCTTCGAGGTGCTCACGCACAGCAGCCGTTCGATGCCGCTGCACCAGAATCCCATGTCGAGCGCCGTCGTGCGCAGGATTCCCTGGGTCGGGTCGTTGTCGACGCCCGCGTCGGCGCTGGCCACATCCACGCGGAACGCGTTGAAGTAGCGGTGGTAGCTCGCGACGGGCTCGCGCGAGCGGATGGTGCTCCAGCGCTGCGCCACCACCGACCCGTATGCGGGCAGCTGCGCCGCCTGGTAGCCGTCGCCCACGAACACGATGTCGATGCGGTTCGCGACGGGGCCGTTCTGCTCGACCACCGCCCACGGCCAGGTCGTGTACATGTCGACGGGCTCGTCGCCCTTCTCGATCATCATCGGGCCGCCTTCGAGCACGCCGTGCGCGCCGGGGTGGCAGCAGGTCACAAGCTCCTTGGCGCGCGCGGGCGGCGCGGAGCCCTGCCGTGCGCCGGACTGGGCGGCGAGGGCTGCGACGGCTGCAACGGCGAGCGATTCAAGCGGCATCGGCCCATTGTGCCCCATGCGGGCGTGCGGCAAAGCGCCTGCGGCGCGATTCGGCGAAGGAACCGTGTCGAAGACGAGATTCCCGAACCTCGTCCGACTTCCGAGACCGTGCCCGCGGCTCACTCGCGCTCGAGCGCCCGCCGCGCCACGGCGAGGCGCGCCTGCGCGGCGTCGTCGAGCGCCGGATAGTGGAGGTCGACCGACGCGAGCGCGTCGATCATCACCGCCGCGACCACGAGGCGCGTGTACCACTTGTTGTCGGCGGGCACCACCGCCCACGGCGCGTGCGGGGCCGCGGTCGCGCGCACGGCCTCCTCGTAGGCCGCCATGTACGCGTCCCAGTGCGCGCGCTCGGCCACATCGGCCTCGCTGAACTTCCAGTTCTTCGCAGGGTCGTCGATCCGCTCGAGGAAGCGCCGCCGCTGCTCGTCCTTCGACACATGGAGGAAGAACTTCCGAACCAGCGTGCCGTTGCGCGCGAGGAAGCGCTCGTAGGCGCGGATGTCCTCGAAGCGCTCGTCCCACACGCGCGCGGTCACGAGCTCGCGCGGCAGCTGCTGGCCGCGCAGGATCTCGGGGCGCACGCGCACCACCAGCACCTCCTCGTAGTACGAGCGGTTGAAGATGCCGATCATTCCGCGGCGCGGCGCCACGCGCGTGCAGCGCCACATGAAGTCGTGGTCGCGCTCCTCGGCGCTCGGCGCCTTGAACGAGTGCACCTCGCAGCCCTGCGGATTCACGCCGCTCATCACATGCTTGATCGCGCCGTCCTTGCCCGCCGCGTCCATGGCCTGGAACACCGCGAGCAGCGACCAGCGGTCCTGCGCGTACAGCATGTCCTGCATCTCGCTCAGGACGCGCACGCCGTCGGCGAGCAGCTCGCGCGCCGCCTCCTTGGCCTGCCTGCCGTTCTTCCCGTCGCGCTCGAACGGCCAGGTGTCGACGGGGTCGCGCTCTGCAAGACGGAACGCGGCTCCGTCGCGCACCAGATGGCGGGCGGCGAGCTTGCGCGCAGCGTCGATGACCTCGGCCGTGTCCATGGGCGTCTCTCCGTGCGGAGGATCGCTCCAACCCGCGCGCCGCGCAAGCGTGTGCCCGACCGGCCGCGGCCCGACGGCCTGGTCTAGAGTGCCTCGGCCGCGAGATCGCGCGCCGCCCGCTCGAGCGCCGCTGCCTGCCGCGACCGCCGACGCCGGACCGCACCGCGAAGGACGGTGACGAGCTCGCGGCCGTCGAACGGCTTCGGAACGAGCGCATAGGCGTGCCGCGCGCGCGCCGTCTGCAGCACCCCCGCTTCGCGAGACCCCGTCATGTAGACGAACTGGGTGTCGTCGCCGTCGCCGAGGAACTGCCTGACGCGCTCGTGGACGGAGAAACCGTCCCCGGCGGGCATGCCGACATCGAGCAGCACCACATCGGGCCTGAGCCGTCGAACGGCCTGCACCGCCATGTATCCGTCCTGCGCCACATGGCCATCGAATCCCGACGCCCCGAGCCGCGCCGACAGCGCGTCGAGCAGCGATCGATCGTCGTCCGCAACCACAATGACAGGCCTTGACATGTTTCCCCCAAAGTTCCGCCACCACCCCGGAACGGCTCACTTGCCATCCGCACCGTGCGGATGGCGCAGCCCGTCGTCGCCCGTGTCGCGCCCGAGCAGCGCGGCCTCGACCAGCTCGATCAGCTTGGTCAGATCGAACGGCTTCTCGATCACCGTCACATCGTTCACCCGCCGCAACCTTCGCTTGAAGTCCTCGCGGAAGCCCGTGATGAAGATGATCGGCACCGCCTCGTCGCGCTGCAGCGCGTCGGCGAGCGCGATGCCGTCTCCTCCGGGCATGTTCAGATCGCTCACGACCATGTCGAAGCTGCGCCGCTGCCACTCGCCGAGCGCCTGCGCGCCCGAGGCCGCCTCGGTGCAGTGGTGACCGGCGCGCTCGAGCCGCAGGGCGATGACATGCCTGAGCTCGGGGTCGTTGTCGACGACGAGGATCGATGCTCCCTTGCTGCTACACATGGGCGGTGTCCCTTTCTGCCTGGCGGCCCGTGATGGCGTCGCGGACGGTGCCGATCACCTCGTGCGGGTCGTACGGCTTGGTGAGGTAGGCGAACGCGCCCGCGGCCAGCGCCGCGTTCCTTGCGCTGTCCTGAACATTCGCGCTCAGGAACACCACGGGAATGGCGGAAAGGTGCGGATTCTGCTTCAGACGGGCGTTCACCTCGAAGCCATCCATGTCGGGCATCCGCATGTCGAGCACGATGGCGTCGGGGCGGTCGGCGTGCGCCGACGCAAGTCCCGAGAGGCCGTTGTCGGCGGTGCTGACCGCGAACCCCGCCGCACGGAGCCGGATCGCGAGCACCTGCGAGAGCCCGCGCTCGTCGTCAACCACGAGAACCTTGTAAGGCATGGCGTTGCTCCATCAGGATTGCGTTGCGGATCTCGGCACGCGCGCGCGCGCAGCCCTCGGGATACTTCCACTCGCCGACGATCGCGACCTCCGCCGTGCAGCCTCCGCCGCCGAGCGCCTCGGCAAGCCGCTGCCGCCAGGTCTCGACGGATCCCGTCGGCCCGAACACCACGACCGACCGGCCATCCCCCGACTCCACCGCGATGTCGGACGGACGCGTCGAGGTCACCACGAGCCGCCGAAGGTCCTCCACGCCGCCCGAACCGCCCGCGACCCGCAGCATCCCGAGCGCGCGCGGCGCCTCCTCGCGCTCGGCCAGCCGCTCGAAGAACCGGTCGATCACGGTCTCCATCCGCATCGCGGGAAGCGTGAACGAGAAGATCGCGCCCTTGCCCGGCTCGCTCTGCACCGAGATGGTGCCGAGGTTCAGCCACTCGAGCTGGCGCGCGATGTTGAGCCCGAGGCCGAATCCCTTGACGCTCGGAGAGAGCGCGTTGGGCAGCTGCCGGAAGCGCTCGAACAGGAGCTTCAGGTCGGTGGGCGCGAGGCCAGGCCCCTGGTCGACCACGCTGAACTCCACATCTCCCGTCGGCAGCGCGCGCGCGCTGAGGAGCACCGTCCCTCCCTCGGGCGAGAACTTGATCGCGTTCGTGACGAGGTTCATCACGATCCTGCGGACCTTCTCCTCGTCGGCGAAGACGGGCGGCAGGCCGGGCTCGACATGCTGGAGCACCGCGATCTGCCGCGCCGCGGCCTTGCGCGCGATCAGCTTCTGCACCCCTGCGAGGATCGACATGGCCGTCACGCTGCGCCGATCCACGCGCAGCCGACCTGCACGCAGCTTGCTCGAGTCGAGGAAGTCCTCGACCATCTGGTTGAGATCGACCGCCGCGACATCGACCACCTGCAGCCACTCCTGCTGGAGGTCGGACACGGGTCCGCCAAGGCCGTCCGCGATGATCGAGGTGTACTCCTTGATCACGGTCAGCGGCGTGCGGAACTCGTGCGAGACATCGTCGACGAAGCGGTGGGCGCGCTCGGTCATCTCCTCGAGCCGGCGGTTCTGCTGCGCCAGCACGGCGTTCAGCCGCTCGAGCTCCTGCTTCTCGCGGCGTTCGCTGATGTCGCGCACGGTCTTCGAGGCACCGACGATCGCACCCGTCTCGTCGCGGACGGGCGAGAGCGCCACCGACACCTCGAAGGCCTCGGCGCGGCCGCGGATTCGCCACGACTCGTACTGCTCGATCCGCTCGCCGCCCGCGATGCGTCCGATTGCGGCGTGCTCGCGGCCGCGGTCGTCGGGCCGCACCAGATCGAGCTCGCAGGTGCCGAGCAGCGCGCGAGGATCGACCTCGAACAGCCGGCCCGCGGCGGCGTTCGCCGTGGCGATGCGCCCATCGAGCGTGAGACCGAGGATCGCATCCTCGGAGTCCTCGACGATCGCCGCAAGGCGCGCGCGCGCGGTCTCCGCCATGCGGGTCTCGTGGATGTCCTCGAGCGAACCCGCCATGCGCACGGGGTTTCCATCGGTGTCCCACACCGCCTGTCCATGCGCGTGGAACCAGCGGTAATGGCCCGACTTCGTCCGCATGCGATAGTCGATCGAGTACGGGGCCTTGCGCGCGAGGTGCGCCTCGACCGCGGACTTCACGCGTCCGAGGTCGTCGGGATGGATGAGCGACTCCCATGCACCGACCTCGTGGGCGATCTCGCCGTCGCCGTAGCCGAGCACCTGCTTCCACCTCGGCGAGAAGTAGTCCTCGCCCGTCTTGATGTTCCAGTCCCAGATGCCCGCGGCCGAACCCTTCACCACGAGCTCGAACCGTTCCTCGGCGCGCCTTCGTTCGGTGATGTCGAGGTGGACGCCGGCCATCCGCACAGGCTTGCCCTCGGCGTCGCGCTCGTACACCTTCCCCGAGTCGAGCACCCAGACCACCGAGCCGTCCTTGGCGCGAAGGCGGTGCTCGCAGCGATACAGGTCGCTTCGGCCATCGAAGTGCTGCTGCAGCGCGTCGGCCGCGAGCTGCGCGTCCTCGGGATGAAGGATTCGCTCCCACGACCGGACATGCGGCTCGATCTCGCTCGGCTCGTATCCGAGCATGCCGCACCAGCGCTCGTTGAAATGGACCTCGCCCGACGGGATGTGCCAATCCCAGGTACCCAGCTCGGCACCTGCGACGATGAGCTTCTGCCGCCGCTCGGACGCCTCGAGCTGGCGCCGCGACTCGACCGCTGCGGTGATGTCGGACTCGATGGCCATGAAGCCCGTCAGCGCTCCCGCGCCATCGTGGACAGGCTGGATCTCGACATCGAGCCAGTACTCGCGGCCATCGCGGGAGACATTCATGATCTCGACGCGGCATCCCTCGCCTCGGTCGAGCGCTGCCCGCATCGTGGCGATCGCGGCGGGGTCCGTGCGCGGCCCTTGGAGGAACGAGCCAGGCACACGGCCACGGACATCCTCGAGGCTGTATCCCGTGATGCGCGTGAAGCCCTCGTTGACCCAGGTGATGCGGCGCGCGGTGTCGGTGATGACCACCGCGTTCGTGGTTCCGCGCGCGACGAGCGCAAGCCGCTCGAGCTGCTGCATCGTCGTCTCCGCGCGGGCGTTCGCAGCGCCGATCGCCTCGGCAAGCAGCGTGAGCTCGTCGCGCCATCCGCAGGCGGCCTCGAGCCCGGCCACCTTCGACGCGTTGCCCGCGACCCCCGAAGCCAGGCCTTCGATGCGCCTCACCACGCGCTTCCGAAGCAACGACGCGACGACCAGTCCGAACACGACCAGTGCACCGAGCGAAACCGCTCCGAAACGCAGCGAGGTGGCGAGTGCGGCCTCCGCGATCCCCGACGCGTCGATGTGCACCATCGCGACGGCGTCGTCCGCCAGCGGCCCGGTCAGGTCGAACGCCTGCTCACCCTCATGGAACCGCGTCGACCTTGCGCGCGTCTCCGCGGCGCCGGTCAGGTCCGACGCCACCGCGTCCTGCGGCAGCTCCGACATGGGAAGCCCCCGCCACTCGGGCCTGGTGCTGGCCACCACGCGCAGCGGCTCGCCCTTCGCCACGACGAGCAGCGCGATCTCCGACTCGCTTCCGAGCCGCACGACCGCATCCTGCAGCCCCGCCTCCGAAAGGCCGAGGCGACCGATCGCCTCGAGCCCCGCCATGGCAAGCCGCGCCTCGCTTTCGAGATGCTCGCGGCGCTGCGCTTCGTAGGCGCGGCCCATGGCGACGGCGATGGCACCTGCGGCCAGCAGAAACACCGCGACCAACGGAAGCATCAGGCTACGCCCGAGGGATCGGAACGGTGGCCCCGCAGTTGCATGGCGATCGGACGCGCTTCCCATGTTCGGCTCCCGCACACTCCCCAAGCGCAGCACGCGCGATTCACGCGCGAAGCGGCCATCGGCCCGCCTTCGCGGCTATCGGGGAGAACTTCTCATGATTCGCGCGGAACCGCGGCATCGCGCGAATCTCGCGCGGCGTCGGCGCTGATTGGGGGAGATTCCCCTCAGGCACGCGCCGCACGCGCGCGCGAACCGCCGATGGCGACGCGCGCGTTCATTCCGCGCGCATCTCGAGCAGCGCGGCGTCGCGCGCACCGACCTCGAGCGAGAACAAGCCCTCGTGCACCCCGAGATCGGCGCCCGTCCAGAGGTCGCGCACGCGGGTCGGGCGCGCGAGCGGCACGGAGCGGCGCGCAGGCGCGTCGCTCCAGTTGAAGAGCGCACAGCGCGCCGAGCCGTCGGGAAGCGTGATCCGGCCAACCGAGAGCGCGAGGTCGTCGAACGCCGCGGCGACTCCGCTCGGGCGCGCGAGGGCGCGCACCACGGGAACCTTGTCGGCCGGCAGCCGCGAGAGATCGTCGCCCGCCAGCATGGCGCCGCCTGTCGCGGCGACGAGCGTGGCGTGGAAGCGCGCCTCGTTCTCGGGAAGGCCCGTCTGCACCAGCGTGTCGGGGTCGTTCCACCAGAGCGTGCCGTTCTGCCAGCCGCGAAGCAGGTTCTCGCGGCCCGTGCGCGAGACGCTGCGCCAGCTGCGCTCGATGTCGAGCGAACTTCGCGAACCGTCGATCAGCCCGAGGCTCGGCCAGATCGGATGATTGCAGCCGAGGATGTACGAGTTCTCGCCCGCCCCGCGGCGGATCGCCTCCATGCCGCGGCGATACGCCTCGACGCGCGTCGCCTTCGGATCGTGGAAGCGCCCGCCGTGCATCATGCCCCAGAAGATCGCGTCGAGCTTGAAGTACTCGACCTGCCACTCGTCCCGCATCGTGCGGAAGAGCCGCTCGAAATGCGCCTGCA